>JANMPF010000229.1:0-5840 GCA_031369725.1 Rhodobiaceae bacterium
TCCCAACATATTGAAAATATTAGATTTGGCGTATTGGAATAGAGTTCTTTCCCACAGTGTGCTAATGTCCGTACATGCCTTCAACCATCGTACTTCGGCACCTCAAAGCGCCCCGCGCCAAGGTATATCGGGCGCTCCTTGATGCCAAAGCGGTGGCAATTTGGATGGTGCCCACCGGCATGAGCAGCGAGATTCATGAGTTCGACCCGCGGCAAGGCGGCAGTTTCAGAATTTCACTCACCTATGACGTGCCGACCGCAACCGGCAAGACCACCGCCCACACCGACACCCATCACGGTCACTTCGTGAAATTGGTGACCAATGAACGGGTTGTTGAGGTTATCGAATTTGAGACCACCGAGGCCTCTCTGCAGGGCAAGATGACAGTCACCATTGCGCTCGCTGATGCAGATGGCGGGACGGCCCTTCTCGCCGTGCATGATTGCCTGCCGCCTGGTGTGTCTGTCGCTGACAATGAAATTGGCTGGAACTCGTCACTGGGGAAGTTGGCGGCTCTTGTTGAAGATGAAGAACGAAATCGATCAGAACCTGATCCGGACTACGGTGACGGCTCAGAGGCATAGGGCGCTGATCGTTTATCCAAGTGTGTGACGACGTGTTTCGGTCTTGCCTGGCATGAGCGCATCATTTTTTCTTGTTCGGCAAAGAAACGTCCGATTTCACCTGCGTGACTGAAAACGACGATACAGCACCAGTCGGTTTTGCCTTTGCCTGTTTCGGTTTCTTTTTCTCGCGGTTGCTCTTTTGTTGACCTTTGGCCATTTAACTTCTCCTATATTCGCGCGATGATGTTTTTATTGAACTGACTTTGCGCCAAATGGGCGGCTTTGGCTAGACTGCGTAAACGGTGGTCACAACTTTCCATAAGACGCCTTCCCTTGTCCGTGATACTATAGGATAGACACTCTTGCCTCGACCGCGACAATGCGCAAAGATCAAAACGACGGGTATGAAGTTCATGGGTTCTGGCAATGGCAACGCTTAGGGGTGCATTCAAGTACCTGTTCAATCCGGCCATGACGCGGAGTATGTTCTTCCTCGACTTCTACATCTATCCAGCACTTATCATCTTGAGTCTCGTCCTTGCTTTCCATACCGCTCAGGAAAGCGACGTTCCAGAGCTGCTTGGTCTTGCGCTCTTGGGCTATGTAATTTGGACATTCGTTGAATATGTTGTGCATCGTTTTATCCTGCATCATGTTGCGGGCCTGTCTGAACTGCACAAAGTCCACCATGATGCCTCTGGGGAATTAGTAGGAACGCCCCCCATCTTTTCAGTGTCAGCCTTCTATTTTCTTGGTTATTGGCCCATTGCCGAAATCTGGGGTAGAAGCACGGCCGCAGCAATTTTGACAGGCCTGCTAACCGGATATCTGAGCTACGTTTTTGTGCATTATGCTTTGCATCATATGGGCAGCCACGGATTCCGCGTCGTGAAACGGCTCAAACGCAGGCATGCGCTTCATCATCAATCGCAGGACATTAATTTTGGTGTCACCACGGACATTTGGGACCGGGTGTTTGGAACCATGGCCAAGTGAATACGGCCAACGGCCGATGATTTGCCTATTGTCTGCTCAAATCCTGTGAGTCAACAACAGCACAACAAGGATCAGCAGTATGATGCCGATGCCTCCGATGCCCCTGTTACCATAGCCGTATCCATAGCCACCAAAACGACCGCTAAAGCCGCCAAGCAAAAAAATGATAAGAAGGATAATTAAGATTGTTCCAATTGACATTGCACTGGGTCCCCTTGCGTAGCCAATAACGATTCATTGGCAAGACTGAATACTAGTTTGAATTGATCTGTAACGTCAATCTGGCTTAGACTCTGCAACAGCCCCATTTCCCGGCACTTCCGGCGAACCGTTCACCTGAAAACCCATGACTTCGTGCCGGCCTGGGAATTACTCGGCTGCAACCAGTTGCGGCTGCAGGTTTGACAGGCTTTCGGTCACATGCCGCGCCAGCGCTTCAATGGCCTTGTTGGCTTTGCCGGGTTTGCGCATCAGGCCAATGTCGAAAGTTCCCAGCGACGGGAAACCATCCTTCTCGGTCAGCGTGCGCATGCCCGGGCGCAGGCACAGTTCCGGTATGGCACCCACGGCCAGGCCTTGCAGCACAGCCGCATTAATGGCATTTGAATTGGGTGTTGAATAGGCCACGCGGAATTTTCGCTTTTGCGTGTCGAGTGCCCGCAATACCATGCTGCGCCAGCCGCAGCCCGCATGGGATACGGCCAAGGGCAAAACCTCTGCCATGTGGGCACAATGGCGCGTCGAGGTAACCCACACCAGCTTTTCACGCCGCACCGGTTCATCGGTAATGACATCGCAGCCAAAAGTTACCACCGCCAAATCCATATCGTTGCGCTTGCAACGCTCAAACAATTCACTGCTGCCAACGCAATCCACGTCCACTGTCACCAGTGGATGCGTGCGGGCAAAGCGCGCCAGGATTTCCGGCAGGAATCTTTCGGCATAATCGTCAGGCGTGCCAAAGCGAATGGTGCCGGTGAGTTCCGGTTTGGTGAAGGCCGAAATTGCCTCGTCATTGATGGCAGCGATGCGCCGGGCATAATCAACCAGCCGCTCCCCATCGGGCGTAAAGCGGCTATTGCGACCATCTTTGGCAAACAGCGGGCTCCCCACCATTTCTTCCAGCCGCTTCATTTGCATGGAAACCGCCGACTGGGTTTTGTGTACCTCATCGGCAGCCCGGGTGAAACTGCCGTAGTCGGCAATGGCCAGAAACGTCTTCAACAAATCGACATCAAGATTTGGCATCATGGCTCAGCTCCGTATCATCAATTAACATGATGGATACTATAAGATACATTCGTTGGACTGATCAATAGAAATCTTCCATATTAGACCCATCGAACAACGATTTTAATCACTTAACCATCACGGGAACTGCGTTTTCCGTGGCCAGAGGAGACTTGTATCATGAGAGACTATGTATTGAACCGCGCCATTTCCCTCGAAGAAGGCAATGGCTTTTCCCTGGTCCGCCGCGTCTGGCGCAACTGGCAGGCCCGCAAGCGGGTGACTGACCTCAGCACCTACGATGACTATATGCTCAACGACATCGGTGTGACGCGCGATGAAATTCAATGGGCCGCAGGATTGCCGCTTACGGTAAACGCCGCATTGGCGTTGGAAGATCGGGCATTGCGTCGCCGGCGCGGATAAAATCCTGATGACCCCGATCCGTTGATGATGGCAGGGAACCAAGATTGGCATCTTGATCTCTGCCGTTTTATGTCGCGGTAACGGGAACCGTCATGGATGTGGTATAATTGATGGAATAGGTTCCAACGAGGGGGACAGTAAAGGTGAGCGGATAGGTTGCCGTGGTATGGGCCAACTGTGTGCCTCCGCTGGCGGCATCAAAGCTGAGGGTGACGGTAATGTTCTGGGCGTCGGTTCCGGTTACCACCCTGCTCCGGACGAGGGTCTGTAGATCACTTTGTGTGATATTGGTCTTAAGCTGCAGGGCGCGGGCACCCTCCGCCAGCGCGTGGTGAATGCTATTGGTCGTATAGGAGATCCAGCCAATCCAAAAAATACCGAAGACCATGCCCAGGAAGAAAGGCAGGATCAGAGCAAATTCGACCGTTGTGGTGCCATTGTCATCACGAAAGCAGCGCTTAGCGGACACGGATGTTCTCGCTTTCCCGAAGATTAAGTCCGGTTGGGAAGATTGACGTGGAATAGGGGTCTGTCCACGAGCTGGTTGCCACAATGGCCAGGTGGATTTCCGGTACACTCAGATCGCTGCAAACAACACCACCAGCACAGCTCACGGCTGCGTTGGCACAGATGCAAGTCCTTGAGACTGAGACTTGCCCCCCATACGGCCGCAGCCGCCATGAAGCATCGGCGATGGACTGGGCTGTATCATCACTCGTTCCGCCTTGTATGTAGTATTTGGTGGCAGCTTCCACACTGTCGCGCATATTGCCGTCCTGTTGGAAGTACGACCATCCCGACATAATTCCAAGCAGGACCAATGCCAAGAAAGGCGCCGTGAGTGCAAACTCAATCGCCCCAACGCCACTTTCATTTTTGAAAAATGTCCGCATTTCGGTCACTCCACCAGCTTGACGACTTGCATGGCTGGAATGCTTGCCATGCCATAAGCCGTGCAGTCTTGACTGATGCTGGTATTGCCGGACCAATCGACTGTTTTGGCAACCACTTGGGTGCAACCGCCATTTCCGGAAAAGTTGCCAAGGTATTTGACATCCTGATTGGCAAAGTAGATGGCACCCGTCAGTCTTGAGGCTGCCGTGCCGTTAAACGTAACACCTCCGGTTCCACTCCGGTCGCCAAAGAAAAGCATTCCTGAATAGGTCCCGCTGGTGGGAGCCGACAAGTTCACCGTGGCATTGCCATTCATGCTGACCGACACGCCAGGTGCGATATAGATTGTAACGCCGCTGCCGGAGATATTGGCGTTGGCATTGATACTGAAGTTGCCGCCTGAGACGATATAGACGCCAGGATTTAAGGTCTTGGTACCACTCAGGTTCATGCCGTTGATGTAGTTTCCGGGCTGCAGCGTGGAACCACTGGCGTTTGGCCAGTTGGTAGACGACGTGGGAACCGCAACGCTACCGTAGGGGTCGGCAACCGGCGGGGCATTCGTGATCGGCTTGGCACAAGTCGTCGATGTAGCACCCGCTCTTAGACTGACATTGCCAACCGAGATAATGCAGTCGGCGGACATATTTGCCGAACCCTGGACGCTCACGGCGTCAGCCGCAGTTGAATTTGACATTACGGTGCAGCCGCTGAGCGCAACATTGCCGCTGCCGGAAACATTCACCGCCTTGGATGCCGTTGTGCTCAGCGCAAGAACACAGGCATTGGCCGCTGTCTGCATGATTGCAACAGCTCTGGCGTTTTCGCTAAGGGGTGTGGTGATGAACATCGCCGTAAAGGACCGCGGCACCTGCTTTGTCAAGGCCACCTCAATCGCTGTGGTGTTGCCGTTATATGCTCCACTCGTCGGCGGATAACGGACCACCAGTGTACCTGGCACATAGCCATTGTCGGTAGCAGTTGCCGTTGCGGCGAGCAAAATCTTTTGCGTGGTCGATCCCGCCCGCTTCTCAAGAGCGGCGGTATAAACGGCTTTGTCTGCAACTTGCTGTAATTTCAGGTCCTGGTGAAACCAATTTGCAGTTTCAACGCCAAATCCAACGGAGCCAACAATAAACGGCATCATCAGAGCCGTCATGATCGGAACATTGCCGGCTTCGCGTCGCGCTAGGAACGTTGTTAATTTCTTCATATCGGTAATCCATTCAAACTTCACCCTAAATTAAACAAATGGCTCCTTCGTTAAGGGAATGTCTAAAATTGTTGCCAAAGGCCAAAGTTTAATTTTCCATAATCTCAATTCACCGTGTCTGCTGTTTCATTGCGCGAGTGTGATGCAAGTTAGCCAGTGCCTGATCAGTTTAGTTTGAATCCAAAATACAATCGTCATTCCCGCCTTCGCGGGGGTATGACGGAGGAGAGGACACGATCCAATGAAAACGGATCACATTCTAAGTCATTGAAATGATTGGCGCGCCCTAAGAGATTCGAACTCCTGACCCCCAGATTCGTAGTTTAGGTGTCTTAATGTTTCAGGGTGTTTCAAGTTGTTCCAAAAAAGTTGTAAGTACCGTAATTACAGTGTGTTAGGTGTTGCAAGTTGTAGCAGATAGGTGCTATAAGTTTCTAGTATTTGTGACCTATATGTGACCTATTTATGACTAAAACCAACCTCACGGATGAATTCATCAAAGCGATCAAGGCGCC
>JANMPF010000230.1:0-1910 GCA_031369725.1 Rhodobiaceae bacterium
ACAACACGGGTTATCTTCGTGTCAGGCTACGCCGAAGATGCCTTTGAAAAAAACCTGGAAGGTCAGACCGACTTTGCTTTCCTGCCAAAGCCATTCTCGCTAAAACAGCTGGTTGAGAAAGTGAAAGAGGTTATGGAAGGATGATGACATTAAGTGCCTTGGCCCTGCAGCTGCGCGAGGGTAAAACCACGTCCCGCGAACTCGTTGAGCAGGCGCTCACAAAAATTGCCGATCCGGCGGGCGAGGGTGGGCGGGCGTTTATCAGTGTGGATGCAGTGGGAGCGCGCGCCACAGCAGATTTCATTGACCTGATGCGCAAGCAAAACCGTGCCGCATCGGATTTCGCCGGCATTCCATTTTCCGTAAAGGACCTGTTTGACGTGGCCGGTGAAGTGACCACCGCTGGTTCAGTCGTTCTGCGAGATGCCGCACCCGCAATTGTTGATGCGCCTGCAATTGCTGCATTGAAATCGGCCGGCATGATAGTTCTGGGCCGCACCAACATGACAGAGTTTGCCTACTCTGGCGTGGGCTTGAACCCGCATTATGGAACCCCGCGGTCAGCCTTTGACCGCACCGTGGGGCGCATTCCGGGCGGCTCGTCGGCAGGTGCTGCGGTGGCTGTGGCAGATGGCATGTGCGCCTTGGGCATTGGCACCGATACCGGCGGGTCGTGCCGCATTCCAGCCGCTTATAACGGCATCGTGGGCTACAAACCCAGCACCCGCCGTGTGAGCACCCGTGGTGCCTACCCCTTGTCTGGGCATCTTGACTCCGTTGGCCCCTTGGCAAATTCGGTCGCCTGCTGCGCTGCAGCTGATGCCTTGATGGCAGGCGACTGGTCAGGGCAAATTATTGCGCGGGAAATGTCAAGCCTGCGCATTGGTGTTTTGAAGACCATGGTACTTGAGGGCTTGGATGCAGAAGTGGCATCTGCCTACGAACGCATTTTGAAACGGCTTTCCAAGGCCGGAGCAACGTTGGTTGATTTTGCCTTTGATGAACTGCTTGAAATGCCGTCGCTCACCACCAAGGGCGGTATCGTTGCGGCTGAAGCCAATGCCCATCACCGCAATCTCTTGGCACAGCGCGGCGGTGAGTATGATCCGCGCGTGCGCATGCGCATGGAGGCAGCTGGTGCAATGACTGCGGCTGACTATATTTCAATCCTGAAGCGGCGGGCCGAAATCATTCTTCGTTATAAATCCTCTACCCAAGGGTTTGACGCGGTGGCACTTCCAACCGTGATGATTGTGCCACCGCCCATCGCAGCCCTTGCCGAAGACACCGACTATCTGCGTTTCAACGGCATGAGCTTGCGCAATACCTATGTGGGCAATTTCCTCGATTGCTGCGCCATTTCAATTCCCGTCAATGAGCAGGGTGCCGCTCCCGTTGGCTTGATGTTGATGGGCCGCTGGGGGCAGGACGAAGCGTTGTTCTCGGTCGCCCACGCGGTAGAAAGATCGCTGCAATTATAAGGTGTAAATTGTAAGAATTACAATCTTCGTTAGTAAAAAATAGGGAATTTGGTGTAAGACTTTCAAAGTCGGGTGCGTGCAACTCTCTCCCCAGATAGCGGCTGGTTCAATCAACTAAGCCTTTTGTGCGCACCCGACTTCATCTCTCATCGTTAGAATATGATCAATTTACAGCGAATCCAAAATACACTCGTCTTCAGCCATCTCCATACTCATCAGTCCCGCCAATTCAAATTTTTCCTTCTCCCCTCGAGGGAGAAGAGCCTGCCCCGTACTTGATACGGGGTGGCGCGCAGCGCCGGATGAGGGGGCTGCCCAGGATAAAGTGGAGTTGGTTGAACCATACCCCTCACCTTCCGCTTCGCTCCCTCCTCTCCCTCAAGGGGAGAGGATAGAACACTTCACCCGCGCACACCCCCACCACCTTGC
>JANMPF010000276.1:0-3836 GCA_031369725.1 Rhodobiaceae bacterium
TCAGTCACATCAACTGCCGAAGTGACCAGTTCAGAAATATTTCCGGATTCATTGAAAACCGGTGCAATCTGAAAATCGATGGTAATCATTGAATCGTTGGCAATTTTGATACTCTCGTCGTAACGCACTGTCTCACCCAAGGCTGCGCGTTGGATTGCCATACGTACGCGTTGCTGTACATCCGCTGAGTAAGCCCACCAATGACAGTCCCAGAAAGCCCTCCCGACAAAGTCTTCCCGCGTTAGTCCTGTGATATTGATGCCGGTTGCGTTGACTTCAGTGAGCATACCGTCGAGGGTAAGCGTTGCCACGAAGGCTAGAACGTTGTCCATGATCCGACGCAAGCGGGCTTCGCTAATTTTCAGTGCATCGCGAGTCTTGCGCAATTCCCCGATGTCACTAACCAATCCAACCAGACGTAAAGGCTTTCCGCCAGCATCTCTCTCGATGCTTCCGCTGCCTCTAACCCACTGAATGCTGCCATCACTGCGTAAAAGCGGGTTTTCAATTTCGTAGTCATTGGAATCACTTGCCAGACGGTTCATTATTCCGGAAGACATGGCGGCGCGCTCATTTTCGGGAACAAATTGCAGGAATTCCTCCAAAGTCTTGGGATAATTCTCCGGCTTTACCTTAAGTAGATCTCCGGTTTCCCGGGACCAAGTGACTTTGTCAGTTACTATATTCCATTCAAAAGCTCCGCTGCGCGCAGCCCTCAGCGCATTCCGGTAGGCGATTTCACTTTCCACCTGGCGGTCGTGGGCAAGCTTTTCCTTAGTGACATCATAATAAAACGATGTGACTGCAGGTTGCCCATCCCACTCGGTAATGTGTGCAGTTGAGGACACCCACAAAACGTTACCCGCCTTGTGTTTGCCTCGCCAGCCCGGATGCGGCCCAACCGCCTCACCTTTGTAAACGGCGGCAATCCGATTTCGCAGGACGGGCTGGTCGTCCTGCACCACTAGATCGTCGAACGTGCTTAGCCCAATCATTTCCCTTGGACTCGCATAGCCGAAGATGCGGGCCATGGATGGATTGGCATACAGAATCCGACTATTTTGTTGTATGACAATGCCTTGCTGCGATCCTTCCACAACTGTTCGGTAGCGCGCTTCAGAAATGCGGACCCTCTCATCGGCGAATTTGCGTTCGGTTATGTCTTGCATAACGAATATGCCACGGACAGCACGTTGCACACCGTCAATATCGGGTTCAAACTGGATTTTTTTTCTTGCACTCACCCACCGTATGGCACCATCACGTCGCAATATGCGGTGTTCAATTGCCATGTAACCGCTTCCTGCGGGATCGAGCACCTGGGCGATTTTGGCATTGACAACGGAGGCATCCTCCGGGTGGAAGCATGCATGAACGGTGCTGCGCGGTAGCGGAGCACCAGCTTGCAGGCCAAAAACGTTTGCCGTTGTTTCATCGAGCGTGATTGTATCAGAAAGATAGTCAATGCTGCACAAACCTAGTTGTGCAATGGCAATTCCAAGAGTCAGTTTTGCTTCACTGATCTGAAGTGCCTCCCTTGATTCGATAAGATGCCTTTCTGCGCGCTGGCGGGCGAGCATGATGCTCTTGGCGTTCTCAAGTGCTACTGCCAGCAGTCGTTTCTCTTCGCTACCGTCGTCTGCCATCAGCGGCCTTCTATAATATCCGTTGCCTGTTTGGTTCCCGTAATGCGCGCATGAATTTTTGCAAAAGCCGTGTCACGGGTTGTAGAAATGTCGTCACTGAAAGGTGAGTATCCACAATCATCCGTGGTTCCAAGCTGGCCAAGAGGGATATACTTTGCCGCCAGCAGGATTTGCTCGCAAATCTCATCGGGAGTTTCCACACGTGGATTGATAGGCGCCACGACGCCTACAAAAATCTTTTGGTCTGGTTTCATTTCGTCTCTGATAATCCTTAACACACGCTCTCGATCTTGCTCACCTGCCAATGCAATGTAGAAATTCCCCGCATGGAGTTGCAGCAGGCTAGGCAATAATTGGGCATAATCGACCTCAGCACTATGGGTGGAGTCGCAATCAGCGCCCGGACAGGTATGGATGCCGATGCGCGCGCGATCTTCTGCCGAGAACCGAGACAGTGCAATATTGTTCAATTCTATGAAACTATTCAAAAGTTGCCCAGTGGGATCAAGTTTGACGGCCAGCCTTGCCTCAGTGAAATCAATTTGCACTTTGTGGGCACCTTTTTGAAGGCAGCGCCGAACTTCCTTTTCGTGCTCGTGAAGCAAGTCATCAATGAAGTCATGCCGTGAATACCCGGGAATTGCTTCGGGTGGATACATCAGGCTCAATGCTGACGGTGAAATGACAGCCTGCTTGACAGGCACAGTCGCATATCGCAGCGCAACATCCAGATAGCTGTCCGCGTACACCTTGTAGCGAAACGGTCCCGCGGTGAGACGCGGCATAAGGCGTGTATGCCCTGCGTTGAAAGGAATTTTAAACCCATCAGGTGCCGTGTTGGCAAGGCCATGAACGCTATACGTCCAGAAGTTGTGATATTTTCGCTGTTCCCCATCCGTGATAACCGGCGAGCCCGTCATTTCGAAGCGTTTGATGGTATCACAAATTGCTACTTCATAAAGTTCGTCCAATTGGGGAGCAGAAGGATCCCCTGACTCAGCTACGGCCCGTATCAATTTCAGGGGCCTGGGAATGCTACCGATGGGCTCGGTGGGTATCATTTAAAGTCCGTTCTCGTGCCAAATGTCCGCAGCCTGACTATTGTTTTATATTTGGCTTACCATGGATGCACACCACCTCAATAGAATATTACCGCTCAGACGCAAATTGCGGATTTCCGATGATCCGTCAAATCTTCCGACTATCGTAGGCCCAATGCAGCAAGGCCTGCCTTTGCCGAGGACGGCAAAAGAGGTTGCCGGGTTCACAATTCTTTCGAACTTGCGTAACATGTCGCCGGAAGGCCTTCCAGCGCTTGATCTGGCGCTTGTCTTCTTCTGGCAATCGTCGTCCCAGGTAATAACGGCAATACCATTGGAACCAGCCGCGTGGATCATCTGGGTGTATCCATCCTTTGTCTTGCCACTCAGATAGCGGCTGACTGGCATCGACGCCAAAACAATTGAGCGAACAATCGCGTCCAGATGGTGAAAGTTTGGCATGCTTGAACCAGCTTACGGGAAACTCCTTCTGTGAGTCCGTCATGTACTTGCCACAAAACACCCCGAGTTCCAGCAGTTGCTGGGGCGTCAGTTCAGGTTTGAAATCCGGATCGAAGTTTCTGCCTGTTGGCGCCGACAGTTCGTAGCGATAATCCAGTTGCATACGATCCTTCACAAGGATGTGTCTCTTTCCTAATTGTCCTGATTTTTGGGTTTCTTTGTTCATCAAAAATGCTTTTAAAAATTCGGGTATCTCGTGGAAGTTCTCGAATGTTTAAACTCCATCTTGCCGTCAGTCTAAATTGCCTTTTATGAGGGAAAAAGCAAGATTGGGTTTCCTGTTGGCCCTCAGCTTCTTTGGGATGCGCATATTAAGTCGCTGCGGATGAGCGTTGCATCCCGCAATTCCATGTCCCAACGAATCTTGTCGGGTCATTGATCAACTCTCCATCATCCCAGCAGTTTTGTAAAAACTGCGGAGCCTTGAGCCGATCACTCCTCCTCTCTCCACCCCTCTCTCTCCATCATCGGCCTTGAGCCGATGGCCCAGATGGTCCGCGAGTTCACTCCCCCGCGTTTGTCATCCCGACGAAAGTCGGGACCCAGAACAGGCGCATAGGTGCACGACGTTTTATTATGTGCCGCTTCTCCTGGGTCCCGACTTTCGTCGGGATGACAAAACTAGTGG
>JANMPF010000311.1:0-3016 GCA_031369725.1 Rhodobiaceae bacterium
ATGGCAGGTGTTGCACGGGTCGGATATAACCTGGCCGCGGCCCTGGCAGGTGGGGCAGGCCCGCTCCACTGTAAAAAAGCCTGACTGTGAACGCACCGCCCCTGCACCCTTGCACGTGCCGCAGGTTTTAGGCGAAGTGCCGGGCTTGGCGCCTGAGCCTTTGCAGGTGTCACAGGCAACCGAAGTGGGTACACGAATTTGCGCTGTCTTGCCCGAGAAGGCCTCGGTCAGGGAAATTTCCATATTGTAGCGGAGATCAGCACCGCGCGTGGCACCACTGCCGCCGCGTTGGCCGCGCCCGCGCTGGCCACCCCCCTGGCCACCCATGAAGTCGCCAAACAGGTCTTCAAAAATATCCGACATGGAGGAATTGAATTCAGGCCCAAAGCCCGCACCGCCCGGGCGTCCGCCGCCGTGATTGCCCTCAAAAGCCTGGTGGCCAAAGCGGTCGTAAGCCGCTTTCTTCTGCGGGTCTTTCAAAATGTCATAGGCCTCGTTCAGTTCCTTGAACTTGGCATCTGCCGTCTTGTCGCCGGGATTGGCATCGGGATGGAGCTTTTTGGCCTGGTTGCGATAGGCGGTTTTCAGTGCCTTTTCGTCGGCCCCTTTTGGAACGCCCAGAATTTCATAAAAATCACGTTTCGCCATGGATCGCCCTCAATGGGTAGGCCCTCCGACTCAGGGGAGAATCGGAGGGCTTATCTCTGTTAGGACGATTTTTTGTCGTCGTCACCGACTTCGGTGAAGTCGGCATCAACGATGTCATCTTCATCGTCGTCTTTTTCCATGTTGGGAACTTCACCATCACTGGAAGCACCAGCACCCGACTGCTTGTACAAGGCCTCGCCCAACTTCATGGCGGCTTGCGCCAGCACGTTGGTTTTTTCCTTGATCACTTCGGCATCACCGCCTTCGATGGCAGCCTTCAGGTCAGCCACGGCTGCATCAACGGCTTCCTTGTCGGCGGGCGTTATCTTGTCGCCAAGTTCAACCACCGACTTTTGCGTCGAATGCATCAGGCTTTCAGCATGGTTCTTGGCTTCCACCGAGTCCTTGCGCTTCTTGTCTTCACCAGCGTTGGCCTCAGCTTCCTTCACCATCTTGTCAACTTCTGCATCGCTCAATCCGCCTGAGGCCTGAATGCGGATTTGTTGTTCCTTGTTGGTGGCCTTGTCCTTGGCGGACACGTTCACAATGCCGTTGGCGTCAATGTCGAAGGTCACCTCAACCTGTGGAATGCCGCGTGGTGCAGGTGGAAGCCCCATCAAATCAAACTGGCCAAGCATCTTGTTGTCGGCTGCCATCTCGCGCTCACCCTGGAACACGCGAATGGTAACCGCCGTCTGGTTGTCATCAGCGGTTGAGAACACTTGGCTCTTCTTGGTTGGGATGGTGGTATTGCGGTCAATGAGCCGCGTGAACACGCCGCCCAGGGTCTCAATGCCGAGTGACAATGGTGTGACGTCAAGCAACAACACATCCTTCACTTCGCCTTGCAGAACACCCGCCTGAATGGCAGCACCAATGGCCACCACTTCATCCGGGTTCACACCCTTGTGGGGTTCCTTGCCGAAGAATTGCTTTACGGTTTCGATAACTTTCGGCATGCGGGTCATGCCGCCCACCAGCACCACTTCCTTGATCTGGCCAGCGGTTAGACCGGCATCCTTCAAGGCCTGACGGCAAGGCTCAACCGTTTTCTGGATGAGATCATCCACCAGGGCTTCAAGCTTCGAGCGGGTCAGCTTGATGGTCAAATGCTTGGGGCCTGAAGCATCTGCCGTGATGAACGGCAGGTTGATTTCGGTTTGTGCCGCAGACGATAATTCAATCTTGGCCTTTTCAGCCGCTTCACGCAGCCGCTGCAAAGCCAGCTTGTCCTTGCGCAAATCGATGGACTGTTCTTTCTTGAACTCCTCGGCAAGATAATCAACAATGCGCATGTCGAAGTCTTCACCGCCAAGGAACGTATCGCCATTGGTGGATTTGACTTCAAACACGCCGTCGCCGATTTCAAGAACCGAAACGTCGAATGTGCCGCCGCCCAAATCGTAAACGGCAATAAGACCGGCTTCTTTCTTGTCGAGACCATAGGCGAGTGCCGCAGCTGTTGGCTCGTTGATGATGCGCAACACTTCAAGGCCGGCAATGCGGCCTGCATCCTTCGTGGCCTGCCGCTGGCTGTCGTTGAAATAGGCAGGAACCGTGATGACGGCCTGCGTGACGGGTTCGCCCAGATAGCGTTCCGCCGTTTCCTTCATCTTGGTCAGCGTATAGGCTGAAACCTGTGACGGCGCATATTTCTGGCCGCGCGATTCAACCCAGGCATCGCCATTGTCGGCCTTGATGATGTTGTAAGGAACAAGCTTCTTGTCCTTGGCAACCATCGGGTCTTCCATACGGCGGCCAATCAGGCGCTTGATCGCAAAGAATGTGTTTTCCGGGTTGGTGACAGCCTGTCGCTTGGCAGGTTGGCCAACCAGTATTTCGCCTTCCGCATTGAAGGCAACAATTGACGGCGTGGTGCGCGCACCTTCCGCATTTTCAATAACTTTAGGGGTCTTGCCTTCCATCACGGCAACGCAAGAGTTTGTCGTTCCAAGATCAATACCGATAACTTTAGCCATTTATTCTCTCCTCTAGGCAGGCAGCGCGCGAGAAACCCCATCAGGCGTCCTCAATACTGCTGCCTCCTCTTTGACCGCATATGGTTTGTGTTTCCCCGAATCCAAGGGGAAAAATCAGTTCGGCGCTGTATAGTGGGATGTTTCTTTGGCAGCAAGCAAATAGGCGTCTAATTGTACCCAATGCGATATATCCCCCAATACCTCGAGCGCCCCGCCCAGCAACAGCTGGTAGCAGACCTGTGCAAGGCCGTTGAAATGGCCCCGTTTTTCACCCCCGTCATGCCCCGGACCGGCAAACCCTTTTCCGTCCGCATGACAAATATGGGTGTTTTGGGCTGGGTTTCCGACAAGGCCGGCTATCGCTATCAGGCAAACCACCCGGACACGAA
>JANMPF010000349.1:0-3889 GCA_031369725.1 Rhodobiaceae bacterium
CCAGCAGCAATGTTGATGCTGAACGGAAGTGGAATACCTATCACTTTCTATTGGGATACACTGAAGGTATCTATTACAAGTCTGGGCTTAGAATTCTATGCTGCGGTACACTGAACTTTTCTGTGAATGATGGAAAGCTGAGTTATTAGCTAATCATCACCCGCTTATCTTTGTTCAGGCCACACTATTCGCAACGAATTGGTTATTGGAGAGTTTTTTTGGCGATTTATGAATCGGAGGTCGTAATGTTGGAAAAGTATCAAGGCGGTTGCCAGTGTGGAGCGCTCAGGTACGAAGTCACTGGCGAATTGGGAAAACCAAGCATCTGCCATTGTCGAATGTGTCAGAAGGCTTTTGGAAGTTTTGCCGCTCCCTTAGTTCCGGTACCCATCCAAAACTTTAGGTGGACGAGAGGCGCTCCGGCGGAATTTCGGTCGTCCGCGATTGTCGCCCGCGGCTATTGCAAAGAGTGCGGAACTCCAATGTATGTGCTTGAAGACGGAGAACCCAACATCGAGATGGCGATGGGTAGCTTCGACCAAGCCCAAAATCTTGGTCGGCTCGATCATCAATCGGGCGTCGAAAGTCGCGTCCCATGGTGCAACGATCTGGACAGTTTGCCCTCTCAAAGGACTACCGACTATCGGACCCCCGAGGACATGATCAAGCTCAAAAGTTTACAACATCCTGATCATGATACTGAAATCTGGCCGCCACAATCCAAATGAGAATCGCCGCCAGAAATGACAACTTTCGAGCAGCACCATTTCCGCTTTGGGTTCGGGCCAAAAAAGTCCCGTCACAGGGGCGAAGGATTCCAGCGGGCTGAACTCTCATCATCGGAGTCCTTTGCGGCAACCCAGTTTTCGCCTTCGAGTTTCCAGAACGGTGCCTTGGTCTTGAGCCAGTCGATGAGAAAATGGCAGGCATCGAATGCCGCATCCCGGTGGGCCGATGTGGCGATCACCAGAACAATATCCTCGGCAAGCGCAAGCTTGCCATAACGGTGGATGATGAGCGTGTCGAGCAATGGCCAGCGTTGGTGAGCTTGGGCGTCAATTTCTTCCAGCGCCCTTTCCGTCATGCCAGGGTAGTGCTCCAGCGTGAGATTTGAAACCGCAGCACCGTCGTTGCGGTCGCGCACCGAACCCACAAAAATGACGGTGCCACCAATATCCGTGCGACCCTGCTTCAGCTTTGCAAGTTCGAGGGTTATGTCAAAAGGTTCTGCCTGAACGCGTATCATGCTGCGATATTGCGCCTCTTAGCCAATATTCTCAATTGCCGAAAAGCTTCTTCAATAGCTTCTTGCCTTTTTTTTCAATCTTTTTCAGGTCATTGTTCGAAACATCCGGGTATATCCTCGGCCCGCTCCATGGCCCTTTTACGACAATCTGTACAGGAAGGCTGATCGCCTGGTCAGTGCCCGACATCAACTGCGGGTCAAACTTGAAAGCCAGCGCCTGGCGCAACATGTCGACTTCACCGGTTCCTGCAATAGTTGCAAGCGGCGTTTCCACCTCGACATCGGTTGAACTGGCTATTCCATCTGCAACGACGAATGATGCGGAGGCCGAAGTGAAAGTGGAGAGGTCCTTTGCTCCATCGCCCCAGCCGTTCACGATGGCGTTGCTTGCTTTTGAAATTCTGTCGATGATGTTGAGACCAAGAAATTGCCCGTCTTTGACCTCGATACTGAAATTTCCCTTCAAGTTCGACATCATGTCCCGCTGGTTGTGACCTGTGGCCGTGAGTGATGTTTTAAGCGCTGCAGTACCGCCAAGCCAATTCACGCCTGCGAATTGGGAGAAGAATTTTTGGGCCGCCAGGTCACGCCCCTCAAAATCCACCTGCAGGGCGGGAACTTCAGACGCGCCATTGAGTGTTACCTTCGCACTTGCCTTGCCGCCATAAATCGCGCCATTTTGAAACCCGGCTTCCAGCACACTGTCCTTGAGTGTTCCGGAAATCTCGACAGGGCCCCACTCGGCGTCTTTCCATTTAACCAGCAAGGCAGAAATCGTGAGGGCGGCATCAACGCCGTTCAGCCCATTAACTTCCAAAGGTGAAATTTGCCAACCCGGGTCACTTGAACTCGTGCCCGTGGCAGCGCCCAGATAGCTGTCAAGATTTATGAGGTTGGTGGAAAGTGTGGCCGAAACCCGCGGTATTTTCTTGGCCAAATCAACTGCAATAGCGCCATTGCCAACCATGCCATCCAGACCAATTGTTGCTTTGCTGAGCCTGGCTGCCGGACCCAGCAAATCCAGGGCCCCGGCCAGGGTGAAATTCTTGAGGCCGGCTTTCCCGCCAATCTCATTGCCCAACCACTTGGAAAGAAGCCGCAAATCGGGCGAAGCCGCGCTAAGCGTGCCGACCAGATTCAGCGAATTCCGGGTTCCCAGCCTGCCATCGAAATTCAGGCTCAAGGCAGGTGCCTTGATCGCAATATCGGCGGGCGACCCGTCCTCGGCCACGCGACCCAAAGACTCCAGGTGAGCATCAAGTGTTGCAAATTGTGAATTGATTGCCGCTGTAGCCGAGATATCAAGCCCGGTGTCCCCGCCAACCCTGACGATGCCCGTTACACTTCCCATTGCATAGGCCTGGCCATTGCGCTCGTCCAAAAAATTTGCCGAGCCGTTTTCGATATGCAGGTCGAGCGGTTCATTGGCATTCCCTGTCTTGTCGGATTTCGCCGCACTGCCCGCTGCACCAGCAGCCGTCCAATTCACCCGGGCCGCGCCATCAATGACGAAGTTGAACCGGGAATTGGTCAATGTCACATCACGGATTTTTATCTTGCGTGAAAACAGGTCGCCAAATGTTATTGGCAAGTCCGCATGGTCAACTCTGACAAAGGTGCCATCCATGCCATTTGGGTTGGAAATGGAAAGCTCATCAAGCCCAACGCTGAGCTGTGGCAAAAACGCCAATTTGGCACCCCCATTGACTACCAGCTGGCGCCCCGTTTTGCGCATCACATAGTCCTGCAATTGGGATATGACAAAGTTGGGATGGGTAAATCCCCACACCGCTGCGGCAAAGAGACATAGGAAAACCACCGCACCCACCCAGACAAACTGCTTTTTCATAGTTCCTCACTTCGGCTGGTGTTGTATCATGGATTTTGACCATTTGGAGAGACGTGATGACTGACCTGCCCCTTTGGACCCCATCTGAAAAGACAAAGTCCAGCTCAAATCTTTGGCGATTTATGGGCGAACTGAATGGTGCAGGTGGGTTTCAGCTGAATACTTATGAAGACATCCTGAAATATTCGACGGATCATCCGGAAGAATTCTGGTCAAGGCTATGGGACTTTTGTGGCGTCAGGGCACAGACACAAGGCGAACGGGTGCTTGTTGATGGTGACAAAATGCCAGGCGGACGCTTCTTTCCCGAGGCAAAATTGAACTATGCCGAAAACCTTCTGAAACGAAATGACAATGAACCGGCATTGATATTCTGGGGTGAAGACAAGGTCAAAACAGCGTTAACCTGGGCCGAACTCAATGCCCGCGTGGCGCAAACCCATCGCGCCCTGTCAAAGGCAGGCATCAAGGCAGGTGACCGGGTGTGTGCCGTGGTTCCCAATCATCCTGAAACCATAGTTGCTTTCCTCGCCGTGGCCTCGCTTGGCGCCATTTGGTCTTCCTGCTCACCGGATTTTGGCGAACGCGGCATTCTTGATCGCTTTGGCCAAATTGAACCCAAGCTCATGTTCACCTGTGATGCCTATTTCTATGGCGGCAAAACCCACGGGCTTGTCGAAAAAATTGCCAAGGTATTGCCGCAATTGCCAAGCATCGAGCGCACCCTGGTTATTGACTACACGGGTGAAGCCGCAAACGTGGCCGCACAATTGCCACATGCCCAATCATTGAAA
>JANMPF010000137.1:0-2456 GCA_031369725.1 Rhodobiaceae bacterium
CGATCTCAAAACGGGAAGCAAGATTGCCGAAATCTACCATTCAACCCATATCTCCGAGCGTCACCGTCACCGCTATGAGGTAAACACCAGTTACCGTGCGCAACTGGAAAAGGCCGGAATGCTGTTTTCCGGCATGTCGCCAGATGGCCTGTTGCCAGAAACCATCGAATACCCAAACCACCCGTGGTTTATCGGTGTGCAGTATCACCCTGAGCTGAAATCCAAGCCTTTTGAGCCACATCCACTGTTTGCTTCCTTCATTGAAGCCGCAATGGCACAAAGCCGCCTGGTTTAGCCATGATCAAGGCGCTCCAGCTCTCCAAAATCTGGTGCGCGGTTTTTCTCGGGTTGTGGCTGTGTACAGGATTTGCCTTCGCTTTTGATGAAGGCGTCATTGGCAAGGCCGAACAGGCTTCCGTCGCATATCGAGCGGAATTGCAGCGCGTCGAGACAGAGTTGGCACTTCCCGCCATTACCGATCAGCGACTGGTTGACCTGCGCAATGCACTTGAAGACATTCGCAGCAAGGCGCTCGGCCACTCGGGTACGCTTGATGCGCCCATCAAGGAAATGTCCGAACAGGTTGCAAAGCTTGGACCGGCACCCGCCGAAGGCCAATCCGAGTCTCCTGAAATCGATGCCCAGCGCAAGTTGCTCAATGATGTTTTCAACCGCCTGCAAGGGGCAAAGACCCAGCTCGAACTTGTGGCTGTCGAGGCAGAACAGCAGGCAGGCCGCGCCTCATCCATCCAGCGCGGGCAGTTCTTTCAGAAAATCTTTGAATCCAGCCGTTCCATCTTCAATCCTTACCTGTGGAGCGATGCGGGAACCGGCCTGACAATTTTCGTGCAACGCCTTGCGGCCCTGATCGGAACCTGGTGGAGCGACATCCATCTCACCGCCAGCGCATCTGGCTTGCTGTATCTGCCGATCATCATCGCGCTCATTTTGGGAGCCTGGTGGCTCATTGGGCGCATGCTGGGTGAGAAATACCGTGTGCGCGGTGATGATGAAAATTTTCCCGATAACACCTACAGGCTTTGGCGCGTCGTTCGGGCAAACCTTGGCACATTGCTGCTGACAATGATCATTATAGCGGTAATTTACGGCTATCTCGGAAATGCGGGCTTCCTGACCCCGCGATTCAATCTTGTTCTTGATGGCCTTGCGGGCATTGTCATTGGAACTCTGGCCAATGGCGTCATGGCCTTCAGGATTGCGGCACCCGGCCAGGCCAAATGGCGCCTGATCAATCTTGATGATACCGCTGCGTCGCGCTTTGCTGTGCTGGCAACGGCCTGTGCAGCACTCTCCTCGGCCTCGGAGGCTTTTGGCAATCTCGCCGATGGCATCTATCTGCCCGT
This sequence comes from Rhodobiaceae bacterium, assembly GCA_031369725.1. Classification (GTDB taxonomy): domain Bacteria; phylum Pseudomonadota; class Alphaproteobacteria; order Rhizobiales; family Aestuariivirgaceae; genus Aestuariivirga. Next base: position 1,365 of record JANMPF010000137.1, read on the forward strand.
CACCTATTCGATCGGGCAATCGGCGCTGGCAACCTCGGTCATGCTCTTGTTGCTGGCACTGATCCTGTTGAACTTCCGCAATCAGCCCGGCATTGCCCAAAAGATGCCCAACCAGATAATCTATTTCAATTGGGCTGAGAAATTCCGCCTGCCCATCTGGCTGCTCATCATCCTTGCCACCATTGCCCTGCTGTTTGGCTATATAGCACTTGCCAACTTCATTGTTTTCAAGCTGTATGATACAGCCCTTGTCGTCACCTTTGTGTTTCTCATTCACCACCTGGCCGATGCTGCGGTTAAGACCAGTGGCGATCCAAGCAGCTTTTTGGGCAAGTTTATTCGCGACACCACGGGCCTCGGCGAACGCGCCATCGAAACAGCAGGCCTGGTTTTCCGTACATTTGTTGACATTCTTTTGGCCTTCATCGGTCTGACATTGCTGTTTCTCCTGTGGACGGTGACGTGGGTTGATTTCCGCGCGCTCGTGAACAAGGCATTCTTCGGCTTTGACGTTGGCAGTGTCACCGTTTCACCCTTGTCGATCTTGCTTGTTGCGGCGGTTCTCTTCGGTGGCATTGCCCTGACCAAGCTTTTCGTGCGCTGGCTTAACCGGCGCATACTTCTGCAAACCCGCATTGACAAGGGTGTGCAGGATTCGGTTCGCAAGGGAACCACCTATGCCGGCTACATACTGGCCGCCGGGTTTGCGCTTACTGCTGCTGGGCTTGATTTTTCCAATCTCGCGATCATTGCTGGCGCACTCGGCGTTGGCATCGGCTTCGGCTTGCAGTCCATCGTCAACAACTTTGTTTCGGGTCTTATTCTTCTTGCCGAACGCCCGGTTCGCGTAGGCGATTGGGTGTCGGTTGCGGCAGGCGAGGGGCTCGTCAAAAAAATAAATGTTCGCGCCACGGAAATTGAAACCTTTGACGGCTGCTCCATCATCGTTCCAAACTCCAACCTGATAACCGATGTGGTCAAGAACTGGACCCACAGTGATACCATGGGCCGCTTCACGGTTAACGTAAGTGTTGCCTATGACAGCGACGTTGAATTGGTAAAGACACTTCTTTTCCAGCTCACCAAGGCCCA
>JANMPF010000390.1:0-2125 GCA_031369725.1 Rhodobiaceae bacterium
CCGAGATGGTGCAATACGATGATTTGATACTGCCAGACCCCACCTACCTCTAGCGCTGGGACTGCATCTCCATGCTCTACCGCCCGATCACGGAAGCCGATGGCCCCGCCGATTCCATCCGCCAGCCTGTCGTGGCACCCGAGCGCGACGTGCGCGGCTTCCAAACTGTTCTGCTCGATCTGGGTGCACGGCTCGGCCTTCCGGGCATGTCGCGGCCCGATGGCAATCCCCGCTATCCCGGTGGCTACCCTGATTATATCGTCAACCACGAACGCGCTCCCGGCCTTGGCCCCCTTGCGGGGTTTCGGGGGCCAAACGGCAGGCATCAGGGCAGGGGCACACCCAACCCCGATCAGCTCAAGGCCTATATCGATAACGGCTGTCACTGGTTTTATGAACTGCCCAACCACATGAAATACTATCGCCATGTGAACTGGGATTATCTGGATTGGGCCACTTTCTTCGGCTTCATGGGAAAGCCCGAACCAATCATTCACCAGCTCTACTGCGAACCCCTGCAAAAGTTCCGGCTGGCAGCCCTTGGCCATGGCAAAATCCTGCCGCCTGCTGGACACCGCCCCCGCATTGAGAAATATTTCGATCCCATCCCCTTCTGGTATCCACCCTTTGAGGGCGATATGGTGTCGCAAACCGAGTTCCCCATGCACGCCATCACCCAGCGCCCCATGGCGATGTATCATTCCTGGGGTTCGCAAAACGCCTGGCTGCGGCAAATCCTTGGCCGCAACTGGCTGTACATCAACACCGATCGCGCCGCATCCCTTGGCATTGTTGACGGGGATTGGGTGACCGTCACCTCCCATCACGGCCAGATCAAGGGCCAGGCCAAATTGATGAGCGGTGTGAACCCCGACACGGTGTGGACATGGAATGCCATCGGCAAGCGTTCGGGCACCTGGGGGCTTAGTGCTGATGCACCCGAATCCAAAAAAGGATTCCTGCTCAACCACTTGATCTCCGATCTTCTTCCAGAACGTGAAGGTGGATATCGTTTTTCCAACAGCGACCCCATCACCGGCCAGGCCGCCTGGTATGATCTCAAGGTGCGGGTGGAAAAGGCAGCGGATCAATCAGCCTTCAGCGCCCCACAATTTCCAGCCCTGAAGAAAGCGAGGGTGAAGGCATGACCTCGCTTCCCACACCACAACCCAACCAGAAAAAACTCGGCCTCGTCATTGACCTCGATACCTGCGTTGGCTGCCAGGCCTGTGTGACGTCGTGCAAGGAATGGAACACCCAAGGTTATTCAGCACCGCTTTCCGATACCAACCCATATGGCAGCGATCCATCCGGCGTGTGGCTCAATCGTGTGCATGGCTATGAGGTAAGGCAAGAGGCAAGCAGTGATGCCCGCGTGGTGAACTTCCCGCGCTCCTGCCTGCATTGTGAAACCCCGGCTTGCGTCACCGTTTGCCCCACGGGTGCATCCTACAAGCGTGCCGAAGATGGCATCGTGCTGGTGAACCCTGATACCTGTATTGGCTGCAAGCTGTGCTCTTGGGCCTGTCCCTATGGTGCCCGCGAATATGACTACACCGTGGGTGTCATGAAAAAATGCACACTGTGCGTCGACCGCATCTACAACACCAACCTCGAACCTGAGGACCGCGCCCCGGCTTGCGTAAAAGCCTGTCCAACCGGGGCAAGACACTTCGGTGATTTGGGCGACCCTGCGTCCGATGTCTCACAACTCGTCAAAGCCCGTGAAGGTTACGACCTGCTGCCTGAAATGGGATACAAACCCACCAACAAATATCTGCCACCCCGCAAACGCCGCGATGCTGCAACGTCAAGGCAAATCGCCTTGCCCAAAGGTGATGGCTCCGCCATGGATCGCCTGTTCAGCTGGGCCGACAAACTGTTGAGCGGAACTTCGTCACCAGCTGCTTTGCAGGAAGATTATTCGGATAAGCTGGAAGGGTAATGGCAGTGTTAGCGCTCAGGGATTATTGCCTTCTCCCCCCAACTTCGTCATTCCGGCGAAAGCCGGAATCTTTTTCCATTGAGATTCCGGCTTTCGCCGGAATGACGGAAATAAAAAAGCGCCGCCGGAATGACGTGTTGAGGGCAACATGAATCCCGCCTATTCCGTCATTCTCTTCAC
>JANMPF010000411.1:0-4673 GCA_031369725.1 Rhodobiaceae bacterium
ATAAGCTCCATGATGAGAACCGTCTTGCCAACGCCGGCGCCGCCGAACAGGCCGATCTTGCCGCCCTTGGCGTAAGGTGCCAGCAAATCCACAACCTTGATGCCGGTCACCAGGATTTCAGCTTCCGTCGATTGCTCGACAAAGGCAGGCGCGTCCTGATGGATGGCGCGCTTGATCTTGGTTTTCATCGGGCCTGCTTCATCAACCGGCTCACCGATCACGTTCATGATGCGGCCCAGGGTTTCAGGACCAACCGGCATCATGATGGGTGAGCCCGTGTCAAAAACTTCCTGGCCGCGAACCAGGCCTTCAGACGAGTCCATGGCGATGGTGCGCACGGTTTTTTCACCTAGGTGCTGGGCCACTTCAAGCACCAGGCGGTTGCCGCCATTGGTGGTTTCCAGTGCATTCAAAATCTGTGGCAGATCGCCTTCAAACTGAACGTCGATAACGGCACCCGTCACCTGCGTGATGCGGCCAACGAGTTGACCCGATGATTTGCCTGCGGCTTTTTTCGCCATGTCTGTGGTCCTTCTCCAGCGTGTCTTACAGTGCTTCAGCACCCGAAATGATTTCAATGAGTTCTTTGGTAATCTGGGCCTGGCGCTGGCGGTTATACTTGATCGACAGCTTGTTGATCATGTCGCCGGCGTTGCGGGTGGCATTGTCCATCGCACTCATGCGGGCCCCCTGTTCGGAAGCGGCATTTTCAAGCAGTGCACGAAACACCTGGATGGAAATGTTGCGCGGCAAAAGATCAGCCAGGATTTCACCCTCATCGGGTTCCGCATCATAAATGGCACCGCCAAGGTCAGGTGGCTTGCCACCGGCCACGGCTGCCGGAATAAGCTGCAAGGCGGTTGGCTTCTGCGAGATCACCGATTTGAATTGGGCAAAGAACAGCGTGCACACATCAAATGCGCCCTCGTTGAACAGGCTGATGATCTTGGCACCAACCGGCGTTGCATTGAAAAATGCCAGTTGCTTGAGGCCGCGGAAATCCACCGCATCAACAATGTATTTGCCGTAGTTGCGCCTGAGCGCATCATTGCCCTTCTTGCCAACCGTCATGATCTTGACCGTTTTGCCCGCAGCCATCAGCTTTTCGGCGTGTTCGCGGGCCAGCCTCACGATGGAAGAATTGAATCCGCCGCACAGCCCGCGTTCAGCCGTTGCCACAACCAGCAAATGAACCTGGTCTTTGCCGGTGCCGGCAAGCAATGCAGGTGCACCATCGCGCCCCGCGACGGCACCTGCCAGGTTGGCCAGCACCACAGCCATGCGCTCCGAATAGGGGCGCGCGGCAACCGCTGCTTCCTGGGCACGACGCAATTTCGCCGCGGCCACCATTTGCATGGCCTTGGTGATTTTGCGGGTCGCCTTGACCGAGGCGATGCGGTTGCGGAGGTCCTTGAGACTGGCCATCAGCTCCCCTTAAGCAAAGCTCTTGGCAAAACCATCAACCGCCGCCTTGAGCTTGACACCCATTGCATCGGTGATCTGCTTTTCGGTGCGAATGCTGTCGAGAATTTCCATGTACTTGTCGCGGAACATGCGCAGCAGCCCTTCTTCAAACTCGCGCACCTTGTTGACCGGCAGACTATCGAGATAGCCATTCACGCCGGCATAAATAGCCACCACCTGCTCTTCGGTTTTAAGCGGCGAGAATTGTGGTTGCTTCAGCAACTCGGTCAGTCGCGCACCACGGTTCAACAGTTTCTGCGTTGATGCATCAAGATCCGAACCAAACTGCGCGAAGGCCGCCATTTCGCGATACTGGGCAAGTTCACCCTTGATCTTGCCGGCAACCTGCTTCATCGCCTTGATCTGTGCCGCTGAACCCACGCGCGAAACCGATAGACCAACGTTCACTGCCGGTCGAATGCCCTGATAGAACAAATCCGTTTCAAGGAAAATCTGCCCGTCGGTAATCGAAATCACGTTGGTTGGAATATAGGCCGACACGTCGTTGGCTTGTGTTTCAATAACCGGAAGTGCGGTCAGGGAACCACCGCCCAGCGAGTCGTTCAGCGTGGCAGAACGCAAAATCAGGCGCGCCTTGAGATAGAACACGGAGCCCGGATAGGCTTCGCGGCCTGGCGGACGACGCAGCAACAATGACATCTGGCGGTAAGCCACAGCCTGCTTGGAAAGATCGTCATAGGCAATCAGCGCATGCATGCCGTTGTCACGGAAATATTCACCCATGGTGCAACCCGTGAACGGGGCGAGATATTGCATGGGCGCTGATTCAGAAGCGGTTGCCGCCACCACGATGGAATATTCCATCGCACCTGCATCTTCCAGAATCTTCACAAACTGCGCCACCGTTGAGCGCTTCTGGCCGCAAGCCACATACACGCAATACAGCTTTTCTTTTTCCGGACCTGACTGGTGAATGGCCTTCTGGTTCAGGATCGCATCGAGAATGATTGCGGTCTTGCCGGTTTGCCGGTCACCAATGATCAATTCGCGCTGGCCACGGCCAACCGGGATCAAGGCATCAACGGCCTTGAGACCGGTAGACATCGGTTCATGCACGGACTTGCGCGGAATAATGCCGGGGGCCTTCACGTCAACGCGCGAGCGCAGCTTGGTCTTGATCGGACCCTTGCCATCGATCGGATTTCCAAGTGCATCAACCACGCGGCCAAGCAACTCCTTGCCGATGGGAACTTCAACAATGGCGCCGGTGCGCTTGACAGTGTCGCCTTCCTTGATGTCACGGTCGTTGCCGAAAATAACCACGCCCACGTTGTCGGTTTCAAGGTTAAGCGCCATGCCGCGAATGCCGCCTGGAAATTCCACCATTTCACCAGCCTGCACATTGTCCAGGCCGTAGACGCGGGCAATGCCGTCACCGACGGAAAGCACCTGGCCGATTTCGGATACCTCGGCATCATTGCCGAAATCCTTGATCTGCTTTTTCAGAATTGTCGAAATCTCAGCGGCGCGAATATCCATCAGCCGGTCCCCTTCATGGCAACTTTAAGGTTTTGCAGTTTTGTTTTAAGTGAGTTGTCCATCATTTTGGAACCCACCTTGACGATGAGGCCGCCGAGAATGGATTTGTCCACCACGGCGGATAATTGCACATCGCGCCCCATCGAAGATTTGAGCGCGGCTTTTAAGTCATTAACATGCGCGGGCGAGAGTTTTTCAGCCGACGTTACTTCCGCGGCAATCTCGCCCTTTGATTCAGCAACCAGGGCATTGAAAGCGGTAATCGCATCAGAAAGTGCTGGCAGCCTGCGGTTCTTGGCAACCAGCTTGATGAAGTTAAGCCCAAGACCCGTCAAGCCAGCCTTGGCGCATAACGCATCAAGGGCTGACATTTGGTCTTCGCCGGAAAATACCGGCGAACGCACCAGACGCTGCAAATCATTGGAACTTTTCAACATGTTTTGGAAAGACGTGAGATCGCTTGCCACCTTGTCAACGGAATTTGCCTCGGCCACCAGCTCAAAAAGCGCTGCTGCGTATCTGCCGGGCACGCCGGAAATTGCCTGATCTGTTGCTGCCAAGATATCTCTTCCGAAACAAAACAAAGGATACGGAACAGACCTGAAGCCCCACCCGCGGCGTCTCGGTAACACAGGTGATTGGGACTCGCAACCAGTTTGCCGCAACATGCCTTAAAAAAGAAAGCCCGCCCCGCATTTCGGCGGAACGGGCTCTATCAAATCCGGGCTGTTTGATCAGGCCGGCGCTTTAACGTGGCAGGTGAGCTTCAAGCTGGTAACGCTTGATACCCATGTCGGCAAGGTCGCGATCTGTAATCAATGCGAGTTCGCGCTTGGCCTGACGGTACGCTTGCAAACGGCCTCTGCGATGAAAGAAATTGCTGAATGGCATTTTATGCCTCCTCTTCTATCTTGTCGCTTCGCGCGCCAAACGATGAATGTCTGAGCGTGCAATGCCCAAGTCGGCAAGCTCGCGGGCGCTGAGGCCTTCAAGTTCCGAAATGGTACGGCTGTAACGCTGCCAACGGGTGTAACGGGTCTTTACAAAATCAAACATGGGTCATTCCCCTTTCGGATTGACTAAACTGTTTATCGTGTCGCTTCGCGCGCCAAACGATAAATGTCTGCGCGTGCGATGCCCAAATCGGCTAACTCGCGGCCACTAAGGCATTCGAGTTCCGAAACGGTGCGGCTGTAACGCTGCCAACGTGAGTACTTCGTCTTTACAAAATCAAACATGTCATTCCCCTTTGGATTGACTTGAACTAGGGTTGCTTTAACAATCTCAATATAGTGCACTGCAATAAATCAAGTATTGCAATTTTTGCATACCTGCATTTCACCCATATAAATCAATCGTTTACAATTCGTTCACAAAGACTATTTTTGTTGCTGCACTGCCATATTATTGATCAAATGCCGCCCAAATTGAACAAAAATGCCGCAATTAAGTCAGGGTTATGCGGATTTGCAGGGTGGAAAATGTGGCAGAGCCAACCCCACCCCTCATTCCCGCCTCGCGCCGGAATCCATCTCATACCCAATCCACGACCCCAAAATGGATGCTCCACCTTCGCGGAGTTATGACGCAAGTGAGAGAATCGGCTTAAAATGGGGCGCAAGAGATGATCCCTTGCGCCCTGTAACTATTTCGATGTGGGCCGTGATCTCAGAACAACCCGGCAATCTGCCCCTTGGCGTCCAGTCCGA
>JANMPF010000448.1:0-6940 GCA_031369725.1 Rhodobiaceae bacterium
AAACCCGTTCTAACAAATCAACCGACAAGTTTATCGTGCGCAGCCGCCACGATCGCAAGAAATCGCAGTAAGAGGTAGCACGTGGCACGTTCATCCTGGAAAGGCCCGTTTGTAGACGGTTACATACTGAAGAAGGCCGAGACCGCACGCGCGGCAAGCCGTCATCAGGCTATTAAGACGTGGAGCCGCCGCTCAACGATTTTGCCGCAATTTGTGGGCTTGACGTTCCAAGTTCACAACGGAAACAAGTTTATTCCCGTGAACATTTCGGAAGAAATGGTTGGGCACAAGCTTGGCGAGTTCGCGCCGACACGCACCTTCAGGGCGCACTCGGCATCAGACAAGAAGGCAACGAAGGCGTAAGTCATGAGCAAACCAGTTAGAAAACGCTCGCTCGCTGACAATGAAGCAAAGGCCATTACAAGGTCCATTCGCATCAGCCCGCGCAAACTGAATGAACTTGCCACCATCATCCGTGGCATGACAGCATCGAAGGCCTTGGCCGAGCTTACCTTCTCACGCCGCCGTATTGCAAAGGACGTGAAGAAAACACTCGAGTCGGCAATTGCCAATGCCGAAAACAACCATGACCTGGACATCAACAACCTGGTGGTTGCCGAAGCCTGGGTTGGCAAGAATTTGGTGATGAAGCGCTTCATGCCAGGGGCGCGTGGCCGGGTTGGCAAGATCGAGAAATTCTTCAGCGAACTGACAATCGTTGTTCGCGAAGTGAAGGAGGCCGCTTAATGGGTCAGAAAGTAAATCCGATTGGTCTGCGTCTTGGTATTAACCGGACGTGGGACTCGCGTTGGTATGCGAACACGCGGGAATTCGGCAAGCTGTTGCATGAAGACATGGCTATCCGCACCTATCTCAAGGCGGAGCTGAAGCAGGCCGGCGTTGCCAAGGTGTTGATTGAGCGGCCGCACAAGAAGTGCCGCGTCACGATTTTCTCGGCCAGGCCTGGTGTTGTGATTGGCAAGAAGGGCGCTGATATCGAAAAGCTTCGCAAGAAGGTTGCCGACATGACGGGTTCGGAAGTTCATTTGAACATCGTTGAAATCCGCAAGCCGGAAACCGATGCAACGCTGGTGGCTGAAAGCATTGCCCAGCAGCTTGAGCGCCGCGTGGCGTTCCGGCGTGCGATGAAGCGGTCGGTGCAATCAGCCCAACGCATGGGCGCTGAAGGCATCAAGATCACCTGTTCGGGCCGGCTTGGCGGAGCTGAAATCGCGCGGGTTGAATGGTACCGTGAAGGCCGGGTGCCATTGCATACGCTGCGCGCTGATATTGATTACGGTGTTGCCACGGCGCACACGGCTTACGGCACCAACGGTGTCAAGGTTTGGATTTTCAAGGGTGAAATCCTTGAGCATGATCCAATGGCGCAGGACAAGCGCATGGCCGAGACACCTGACAGTGGACAACGTCCTCGCCGCGACCGTGATGGCGCGAACTGAGGTTTGAGGTAAACGAGCATGTTGCAACCAAAGAAAACAAAGTTCAGGAAAGCCCACAAGGGCCGCATCCATGGCAAATCAACAAGCTGCAACACGCTTGATTTTGGTGCCTTTGGATTGAAGGCAACCGAACCGGACCGTTTGACCGCCCGTCAAATTGAAGCAGCACGCCGGGCACTGGCGCGCGGCATGAAGCGTGCCGGCCGTGTGTGGATCCGGGTGTTCCCGGATGTGCCGGTGTCAAAGAAGCCGGCTGAAGTTCGCATGGGTTCCGGCAAGGGATCGACGGAATACTGGGCAGCACGGGTAAAGCCTGGCCGCGTCATTTTTGAAGTGGACGGCGTTCCAAAGGCAATCGCCGAGCATGCACTGTTGCTTGCCGCGGCAAAACTTCCAATCAAGACGCGCTTTGTGGCGCGGCTTGGCGAATAAGAGGAGCTTGAGCAAATGAAATTTACCGACGTCAAGCTTTTCACCAAGGACCAATTGAAGGACGAGGTTCTCAAGTTGCGCAAGGAGCAGTTCAACCTGCGCTTCCAGCGGGCTTCCGGCCAAGTTGAAAACACATCGCGCATCAGGCAGCTTCGCCGTGACATCGCCCGTCTCAAGACGGCGCAGTCAATGCAAGCTGCGGCGAAGTAGGAGAATAGAATATGCCGAAACGCATTCTCGAAGGCGTGGTCACCAGCGACAAGAACGACAAGACCATTGTGGTGCTTGTTGAGCGTCGCTTGCGCCACCCGGTTTTGAAAAAGACGGTGCGCCTTTCAAAGAAGTATCATGCCCATGATGAGGCCAATGTTGCCAAAATTGGTGATGTTGTCCGCATTGAAGAAACACGGCCGATCTCGAAGCAGAAGCGCTGGACGCTTTTGCCTGCAGCGGCCGCTGGCAAAGCATAAGTAAAGGACAAGCGGGCAGTTCGTGCCCCTAGGTAAACAGGTGATCTTATGATCCAGCAAGAAACCAACCTCGATGTCGCCGATAACTCCGGCGCCAGGCGTGTGCAATGCATCAAGGTGCTCGGCGGCTCAAAGCGCCGTTATGCATCGATTGGCGATGTGATTGTGGTGTCTGTCAAGGAAGCAATTCCCCGCGGCCGCGTCAAGAAGGGCAGCGTCATGAAGGCTATCGTCGTGCGCACGGCAAAAGACATTCGCCGTGCTGATGGCTCGGTAATCCGCTTTGACCGCAACGCCGCCGTATTGATCAACGCGCAAGGCGAACCCGTGGGCACCCGTATTTTCGGGCCGGTGCCACGCGAGCTTCGCGCGAAGAACCAAATGAAGATCATTTCTCTGGCACCGGAGGTATTGTGATGTCGGTGAAACTCAAGATCAAGAAGGGTGACAAGGTAATTGTCATCACCGGCAAGGACAAGGGCAGGCAGGGCGAGGTGGTTCGCGTGATTCCTGACGAAAACCGGGTTGTTGTTGCCGGCATTAACGTTGCCAAGCGTCATACCCGCCAGACAGCGTCTCAAGAAGGCGGCATAATCAACAAGGATATGCCGATTCAAATTTCCAATCTGGCCTTGCGCGATCCGAAAGATGGCAAGCCAACCCGTGTGGGCTACAAGATGCTCGCCGATGGCAAAAAAGTCCGGTTCGCAAAACGCTCTGGGGAGGTCATCGATGGCTGACGAAAAAGAAGTTAAGGCAAAGCCAGCGAAAGCTGTCAAGGCACCAAAGAAAGCTGAAGCTGCGGAAAAGCCTGCCGGCAAGGTTGCGGCCATGCCGAAGGACTATGTTCCGCGTTTGCGCAAGCATTACGATGAAGTGGTGCGGCCCAAGCTCATTGAGCAGTTTGGCTACAAGAACGTGATGGAAGTTCCAAAGCTTACCAAGATCGTGCTCAACATGGGCGTTGGTGAAGCGACACAGGATTCCAAGCTGGTGCTGGTTGCAGCGGGTGAGCTTGAAAAGATTGCCGGTCAAAAGGTGGTTGTCACCAAGTCGAAGAAGGCCATCGCGCAGTTCAAGATTCGTGAGAATCTGGCGATTGGCGCCAAGGTTACACTCCGCAAGGTTCGGATGTATGAGTTCTTTGACCGCCTTGTCACCATTGCATTGCCACGGGTGCGCGACTTCCGCGGCCTTTCGGAAAAGAGTTTTGACGGCCGTGGCAACTATGCCATGGGCGTCAAGGAACACCTGATTTTCCCTGAAATCGATTACGACAAGATTGACCGGATTTGGGGTTTGGACATCGTGATTTGTACATCGGCCAAAACCGATGAAGAGGCGCGTGCCCTGATTGAAGCATTTAATTTCCCGTTCCGCCGCAGCAGCCGCAAAGCCGCTGCCTAAGAACAAACTGGACCACTGAGGAAGCCCATATGGCAAAGACGAGCTCGGTAGAGAAGAACGAAAAACGCAGGCGGCTGGTGAAGCAATTTGCAGCCAAGCGCAAACGGCTTAAGGCCATTACGCAGGACAAGAAGATCTCGATGGAAGAGCGCTTCACGGCCCAGGTCAAGCTGGCCGCAATGCCGCGCAACTCGGCCAAAACCCGCATTCGCAACCGTTGCGAAATCACGGGCAGGCCGCGCGCGTTCTACAGGAAATTGAAAGTGTCACGTCTGGCTTTACGTGAGATGGCCAACCAGGGCCTGGTTCCTGGCATGACCAAATCGAGCTGGTAAGGCAAAGTGCGGTGGACAAGGAGACAGATAAATGAGTGCAAGTGATCCAATTGGAGATTTGCTGACCCGCATCCGGAATGCCCAGGAGCGTGGCAAGTCCAAGGTATCCTCGCCAGCCTCGAGACTGCGCGAGCGCGTGCTTGAGGTGTTGCAGCATGAGGGCTTCATCCGTGGTTTTACCACGGTTGCCCATGGTGGCGGCAAGGCAGAGATTGAAATTGAGCTGAAGTATTTTGACGGCGCACCGGTTATCCGCGAACTGCAGCGTGTGTCAAAGCCCGGACGCCGGGTTTATGCTTCGGTTGAAACCCTGCCAACCGTTTTCAACGGCCTGGGAATTTCCATACTGTCAACGCCGAAGGGCGTTATGTCTGATGCAGAAGCGCGCACCCAGAATGTTGGTGGCGAAGTTCTCTGCACGGTATTCTAAGGAACCAAGCTATGTCACGTATTGGTAAAAAAGCAGTTGCAGTTCCAGCCGGTGTCACAGCATCGGTGAATGGCCAGATGGTTTCCGTCAAAGGTCCAAAGGGCGAGCTGAAAGTGGTTCTCAACGACCAGGTTCTGGCCAAGATGGAAGCTGGCGCTATCAAGGTTGATCCAAAGGACAAGTCGAAGCTGGCGCGTTCTTCCTGGGGCCTGTCGCGCACCCTGGTTGCCAACCTGGTCACCGGTGTGACAGTGGGTTATTCCAAGACTTTGGAAATTTCCGGCGTTGGTTACCGTGCCGCCCTCAACGGCCGAGCCTTGCAGCTCAATCTTGGCTATAGCCACGACGTGTCTTATGACATTCCGGCTGGTATCGAAATCAAGGTTCCAAAGCCCACGGAAATCGTGGTGAGCGGAATCGACAAGCAACGGGTTGGCCAGGTTGCGGCTGAAATCCGTGACTATCGCGGGCCAGAGCCTTACAAGGGCAAGGGCGTGAAATACGCAGGCGAATACATCTTCCGCAAGGAAGGCAAGAAGAAATAATTGGTGGTATAAATGGCTAAGAAAATCACTCCACTCGACAGGCGCACAATACGCGTTCGCAAGGTGCTGGCAAAGCGCGGCAATTTGCGTCCGCGGCTTTCGGTGTTCCGTTCGAGCAAGAACATTTATGCGCAAGTCATCGATGACACGAAGGGCGTTACCGTCGCTTCGGCATCAACGATGGAAACAGATTTCAAGTCGGCCAAGAAAACCGGCGCGGACATGGCAGCAGCAAGCCTTATCGGCAAGCTGGTGGCAGAACGTGCCATCAAGGCAGGCATCAAGGACGTGGTCTTCGATCGCGGCGGCTATATTTTCCACGGACGCGTCAAGGCGTTGGCGGAAGCTGCCCGCGCCGGCGGGCTGAATTTCTAATCCGATCATCGATCAACAGGCGGATAAAACATGGCTAAAGAACGAAGCGAACGCGGTGGAGATCGCAAAGACAACCGTGAAGAGCGCGACAGCGAATTCATTGACAAGCTCGTGCACATCAATCGTGTGGCGAAAGTTGTCAAAGGCGGCAAGCGCTTTGGCTTTGCAGCACTCGTTGTCGTAGGCGACCAGAAGGGCCGTGTCGGTTTTGGTCACGGCAAGGCACGTGAAGTGCCGGAAGCTGTGCGTAAGGCCACGGAATCCGCCAAGCGCGTGCTCATTCGTGTGCCGCTCCGCGAAGGCCGCACGCTCCATCACGACATCGACGGTCGCTGGGGTGCGGGCAAGGTAACGCTGCGTGCAGCACCGGCAGGTACTGGCATCATTGCAGGCGGCCCCATGCGCGCCGTGTTTGAATCGGTTGGCATTCATGACGTTGTGGCCAAGTCCAAGGGTTCATCAAACCCCTACAACATGGTGCGTGCAACATTTGACGCGCTGAAGAACCAGACGAGCCCACGTTCGGTGGCAGCACGCCGCGGCAAGAAGGTGAGCGACGTTTTGCGTCGCCGTGATCCTGATGCGGCATCAGTAGAATAAGTCGAGGACAAAGCATTATGGCAAAAGCACCAACAGCAAAGACGGTAACGGTCATGCAATTTGCAAGTCCGCAGCGCCGCCCGGCTGACCAGCGCGCCACCCTGGTTGGCCTTGGCCTTAACAAGATGAACCGCCATTCGACGCTGATCGACACGCCAGCCGTTCGCGGCATGATTAAGAAGCTTGCCCACCTGGTTCGCGTGGTCGAATAAGAATTAAGGAAAACGACAATGAAGCTCAATGAAATTGCCGACAATCCAGGTTCACGCAAAATTCGCAAACGCGTTGGCCGCGGGCTGGGTTCTGGCCTTGGTAAAACAGCCGGCCGCGGCGGCAAGGGCCAAACGGCCCGCAAGGGTGGCGCCAAGGCGGGCTTTGAAGGCGGTCAAATGCCGATCTATCGCCGGTTGCCAAAGCGTGGTTTCAACAAGCCAAACCAGGTTGCCTACAACGAGGTGAACCTGCAGACGGTGCAAGCTGCGGTTGACGCCAAAACACTGGATGTGAAGGCACCGGTGACAGCTGCAAGCCTGATTGCGGCCGGCGTTCTTAGCCGCCCGCTGGGTGGTGTGCGATTGCTGGCCAAGGGCGAGCTCAAGGCGAAGCTTTCGTTTGAAGTGTTTTATGCTACAAAAAGTGCTATTGCTGCGGTTGAAAAAGCTGGTGGCAGTGTTACGGTTTTGCGGCCCGTCGAAGTGCCGTCTGAACACAAAAAGTAATGTTGTATGCGTTAACGGGCCACCCTACATGTGGGGTTGCTGAAATGAACGCTAGGGAACAAAATGGCATCTGCAGCCGAACAACTTGCGGCAAACCTGAATTTCGGGGCGCTGGCCAAATCCGAGGATCTCAAAAACCGCATCTGGTTTACGCTGGGTGCGCTTAT
>JANMPF010000517.1:0-3815 GCA_031369725.1 Rhodobiaceae bacterium
CAGCGTACGACGACCCATCATTGTCAGCACTCGCTCTCATTGGCCTGACACCACAGGAATCACTGTTCGTTCAAAAATTCAAATCACTTCTGCAACAAAATCGGCCCTTAGGCGGCATGGCAACGATAAGCGATAATGACCGCTTTTGCCACTGAAACGGACATGCGTGCATGATCTAACTCTGCCCGTTTATGAGTTCACGCCTTAATTATCACAGCGCAACATATGAGCCAGACGACTATTTGGGACAGTTTCTCATCGGTCGGATTCGCGTCGCACGGCACAGTTTGGTCAGATCAGTCACCGGGGTAAACCCCAAAACAGTACTTGTACTGTCCTACCCGAGGGCCACAAAAACCCGTATTTGGTGGGTTTTCGCATTGTGGGCAGGTGTCTCAGATAGGTGTCGCACGACACTCCTTAACTCCAGTACGCATTGTAAATCCCAGTTGCCTTGCAGCACCTCTGGAATTGATCAGATCGTTCATAGCAAAGTAGGACTTGTGTTCGCAGTCCGTGTACGGACATTGTGTAGATATTTTCCGGGTCTGGCGATCATTTTTCACCCACGATAACACTATCCGCGCTATCTACTGTTTCATCTGCTCTGGGTCGTCAGCATTGGTAACGGAAGCCCAAGACAGACAACTGATTAGACAGTGGCGTGATAGTGATTCAGCAAACCGACGCGTCGAACTCCAATCACGTGCAATGTTTTCATTCGTGCCATGTATGGTGCGGCTACGGCCCTCACCGTAAATTTCTTCTACGCCTTCCTGCATTGTTTGACCATTGGGCCGGAACCTATCGCGGCGATCAAACCCAAGTCTGGCTTTGATCAACTTCATAATGCCAGATTTCCTTTTTCCTCTGGCGAGAGCATCAAGCGAGGCAGCAAACTTAACAATGGCAATATGGTCAACTTGCTCCCGACAACCTTCATGAAACCACAATAGTGATTGGAACAATGTATTCATTAGTTTTGGGCGGTTAACTTTCCCATCTGGACTGAGGTAGAATTCAATCACCTCGCCCATGCTCCTTCGTGCCGCCGGATATGCCGCCATCATCATAAAGTTTAGGCAATTCCGTCCAGCCTTGTCCCACTTGTGAAGTAATGAAAGCCGCACAAGCCTCTCGTTGCGCATCAAGCGAATAAAACTCCTGCTCCAATCCCTCCTCGGTCGATTTGCGAGTGTAGATGGCACAGCGTAATGTGATTTTGCTCATAGCCCGAAGAACCTTGGTCCAGACCAGTGAGCGCCCGTGATTTCCTTGGCGATCGCCGAGCGGGACTGACGTTTGTTGCCATTCCAAACAAACCCTCCCTGCACGACATCGACATGGTGTGTTCTGCCGTTCCACTCGCGCACAAGCTTAGAGCCTTGCGAGAGTTGGCGGGACTTCTGGGCTTTGTGTTCAACAACTCCACCTGAAATCCCTTTCGGCTTGGTTTCCAGCTTGCGGCGCAGGCTGTGCTTGAGACCACCAAACGTGGACATCTGAATGGCATAGGCTTCGGCTAAATCGAGAAGTGTGCGGCCACACCCCTTGGGTGGACAATGGCCCTTTCGGCAGGTCCAAAGAATCGCAAGCTCGTCGCGGGTGGCTTCCGCTAAAGTTGAAATCGCGTGTTCAATATCCGCTTTGCTTTTTTTTCGGGACATAAGATGGCTCCTGACAAGCGTCCGGACTATTCCAGCGCCTGCACCCGCCAAAGCCCGCTAGATGCGGGCGGCTATTTTGAAGCGTCGCTATCCTCTTCGTCCAGCGCAATCGCTGACGATAGCAATGCTTCCTTTGCGTGCTAAGTCCAATTCTAAGTGTCAGTGCGGATTCTTCACGAATTGATTGAATCGGTTATGATTCTGGCTGGACGGCGTGGTTTGGCGAGGAGACAGCCGCCATGTGGACGATTGATAACCGGCCGCGTTACGAGCGCGGATAATTACGATGGCCGTCATAGGCCGCTGCTTTGGTGAGGTATTCGCACCGTTTTAGGTCTCTTTCACGGCGAGCTTTTTCACGTTGCCGCAGTTTTTCTTGCTCCGCCCCAATGTGGCGCCGATGTTTCCAGCGCCGATGCTTGCGATCTTCATGGGATGTCCTTAGCCAAATATGAAAGGGCGCCCGCCTCAGTCGCGGGACGCGGGCACCCCGAAGATGCGCGCGCCATCCTCGCGCAGTGACAACGAGTGTGACCTCCTGAAACTCGCCTATAACTCCTGCCGGTTCGAGCGAAACAGGATTGGGTGCCGACGTCAGACCGGCAGCCCGAGTTGCTTTCGCAGGCTCTTGTCGAATGCGGATGCGGGGACGAAACGGCGCAATAAACTGACCTGGCGCGCCATTTTTCCCGCCGCATAGCGCCGCTTCGGAGCGAGATCGGTCGCAGCCGCCAAAACGGTCTTGGCTACCACTTCGGGCGTATCGCCTTTTTCCATCGCCTTCCGCACGACTACATTCATGCCAGCGCGCGCAGAGTCATAGATATCAAGCAACTGGTCAGGCTTGGCGAGATTATCTTCGAACGACGTACGGGTATAGGCGGGCTCAACCAATACAACACGAATTCCGAATGGACGCAGTTCATGGTCAAGCGAGTCGGAATAGCCTTCAACGGCATGTTTGGTCGACGCATAAAGCGCGAAATACGGGGCTGGGATAAACCCCTGTACCGAACTCAAATTAACGATTCTGCCCTTCCCTTGGCGTCGCATTGCCGGCAACACCGCGTTGGTCACGCGGAAAACGCCGAAGACGTTCACGTCGAACAGCGCCTGGGCCTGGGCGGTCGAGGACTCCTCCGCGCCGCCAAACAGACCCATGCCGGCATTGTTGACAAGCAGATCAATGCGTCCGGCCTTGGCCAAAACATCATCGACCATTTTCGCAACGGACGCGTCGTCGGTCACGTCGCAGGTCAGCATGGTAACGCCGTCGGATTGTTTGGAGGCGGCGCGACGGCTGGTTCCAAATACTTGAAAGCCCGCGTTCCTTAGGGTGTTGGCGGTTGCGCGCCCGATGCCAGAGGATGCCCCTGTGACGAGGGCGACGCCAGGATTGGTCTTGTTCATGGAAATCATTTCCTTCTTTGTGTTGGATTGGTGTGGGAGAAGCACGAAAGGTTGGAGCGAAGAACGTCAATCATGAGCGACTCCGGCGCTCGCGCGGGTCAGCTCATCTGTCCAGCGTCGGAACAGCGCGCTTGCGTTGACGCCTCCGAAGCCGAAGCCATTGGAGATCGCGTAGTCCATCGCCATTGGCCGGGCTTGGTTTGCAACGAAGTCGATCCCGTCGCCGGCTGGATCCGGAGCGCTCAAATTAAGGGTTGGCGGTGCCACCTGATCCCTCAGCGCCAGGATTGCGAAGATAGCTCCGAGCCCGCCGGCGGCGCCGAGCAGGTGTCCGGTCGCCGATTTCGTTGCACTGACAGCTATGGTGGAATCTGTGCCGAAGAGCCCTCTGATCGCCGCGATTTCACCCAGATCGCCGACTGGCGTGGAGGTTGCGTGTGCATTGAGATGGGGGACATCACGCGGCGAAATCCCTGCTTGGGCAATTGCGATCTCCATGGCTCGGCGCGCCCCATCACCGTCCTCGGGGCCGGAGGTGACGTGATGAGCATCCGCCGTCGTGCCGTAGCCGACGAGCTCGGCGAGCGGTTTCGCACCGCGCGAAAGCGCGTGGTTCAGTTCCTCGATGACCACGATGCCGGCCCCTTCGCCCATGACGAAGCCGTCCCGCGACATGTCGAAGGGGCGCGAGGCTTGAGCCGGCGTATCATTAAAGCGGGTAGAAAGAGAGCGAGCCGC
>JANMPF010000536.1:0-9248 GCA_031369725.1 Rhodobiaceae bacterium
TTCTTTGGGCAGGCCTTGGCATCGCCATTCTGTGCGGACTTGGCGTGTGGCAAATATTCCGCCTTGCTGAAAAGGAGGCATTGCTTGCCACTATTGCAGTGCGCACCAGCGCTGCGCCAATTTCACTGAGTGAAGCCGTAAAACGCCGCGAGCAGGGTGACGACATGGAGTTTGTCACGGTCAAAACCCGCGGCACATTCGATTCCTCCCATGAACGCCAAAAGCTAAGCGTTTTTGACGGTGAGCCCGGTTGGGAAATTGTCACCCCGCTTGTCAGCGACGAAGGCATTGTGGCCTTGGTTGACCGCGGCAAAGTTCCTGACAATTTGCGTGACACCACCAAGCGGCCGGAAACTGCCGAACCCGCCGAAGTTTTAGGCTTTGTGCGCGCCCATAATGCGGCGCAAGGCTATTTTGATCCTGAAAACAACGTTGACAAGAACGAGTGGTATTGGTGGGATGTACCCGCCATGCTGGCTTCGGTCGCCATTCCGGCAGATAAAAAAGTCGCCCCCTTCATCCTGCAGGCCTTGCCGGGTGATGACCTGAAAAAATTTCCCCGTGCCGCAGCACCGCAAGTGGCCTTGCGCAACAATCACCTGCAATATGCCATCACGTGGTTTTCTCTTGCACTTGTCCTGCTGATCATTTCCGGGCTTTTCATCCGCAAACTGGTGAGCAGAAGCGATGCTTGAAACAGCCGGGTCACCCCGCTAGTTTGAGTTGCCATCAATGAGGTTTCTTCGTGAAATATGTGTCGACCAGGGGTGAAGCCCCGGAACTGGGTTTTGAGGATGTTCTGCTGACCGGCTTGGCCCGCGATGGCGGGCTCTACGTGCCCGACCAGTGGCCAACCCTGACACCCGATGAATTGCGCGGGCTGCGCGGGGCGTCCTATCAAGACGTGGCCTATGCCGTTACGGCAAAATTTATAGGCGATGCTGTTCCGGAAGCCGAATTGCGGGAAATGATTGCCGGGGCCTATGCCACCTTTGGCCACCCGGCCGTAACGCCCTTGAAGCAGATGGATGCCAACCAATGGCTTCTCGAGCTCTTCCATGGCCCCACCCTGGCGTTCAAGGACGTGGCCATGCAATTGCTGGCAAGGCTCATGGATTGGTCGCTCAAAAAGCGCAAAGGCTATGTTACAATCGTTGGCGCCACCTCGGGCGATACAGGTGGTGCCGCCATTGATGCCTTCAAATCCAGCAGGCACGCCACCACGGTTATTCTGCACCCCCATGGCAAGGTGAGCAATGTGCAGCGCCGCCAAATGACCACGGTGGACGAACCCTCAATTCACAATATCGCCATTGAAGGAAACTTCGATGATTGCCAGGCGATCGTCAAAGCCCTGTTCAACGACGCGGCCTTCCGCGACCGGGTAAAGCTTGCCGGCGTAAATTCCATCAATTGGGCCCGCATCATGGCGCAGATTGTCTACTACGTTTATGCCGCCGTGGCCCTGGGCTCACCCGACCGCAAAGTGAGTTTCAGTGTTCCCACCGGCAATTTCGGCGATATTTTTGCAGGTCTTGTGGCCAAACGCATGGGTGTTCCCATTGACCGCCTGATCATTGCCACGAACGTGAATGACATTTTGGACCGCGCCCTGCGGACCGGCCGTTATGAAATGCTGGGCGTTCAGCCAAGTACAAGCCCTTCGATGGATATTCAAATCTCCAGTAATTTTGAGCGGCTTTTGTATCTGGCCTATGGCCGTGATGGAGGTCACATCCGCAGCCTTATGGCAGGTCTTTCACAGTCCGGCTCATTCACGATTGGCCAAAAAGAACTGGCCGCCATTCGTGCCGAATTTGACTCCGCGGCCGTGGGCGAAGCCAAAACGGCCCAAACCATCGCCCAAACCCTGGCCCGGACCGGTGAACTCCTCGACCCCCATAGCGCCATTGGTTTTGCCGCCGCTTTGCAGGCCAAAGCCAATGACAGCGCCATGATAACCTTGGCCACCGCCCACCCCGCCAAATTTCCCGATGCGGTCGAAAAAGCCAGCGGTATCCGGCCAAATTTACCACCAAGGCTAATCCACTTGCTCAATGCCAAAGAACGCTTCACTATATTACCCAACAGTGCCACCGCGGTCAGGGACTTTGTCCTGGCTCTCCATAAGGCCTGATAGGGATTTGTTTAATGGGTGTTGAGATTACGTGTCTGCCGAACGGGTTGAATGTCCTGACCCACCACATGCCGCATATTGAAACCGTGGCCCTTGGCATTTGGGTCAAGGCAGGTGCGAGGGATGAGCGGCCGGAAGAAAACGGCATTGCGCATTTTCTCGAGCATATGGCCTTCAAAGGCACCAAGCGCCGCTCGGCAAAAGCCATAGCCGAAGAAATTGAATCCGCTGGTGGCGAAATAAACGCCTCCACCGGCATGGAAACCACCACCTATTATGCCCGCGTGTTGAAAGATGATTGGGCCTTGGCCCTTGATATTCTCGCTGACATATTCACCGAGTCGGTTCTTGATGGCGATGAGCTCGAACGCGAGCGCGATGTCATCTTGCAGGAAATTGCCGCCGCCAATGACCAACCCGATGATCTGGTTTTTGACCTGGCGCAGGCGGCCTGCTTTGGCGACCATCCCCTGGGCCGCTCGATTCTCGGCACCACGGAACTTGTGTCCGCCATTGATCGCGACAAGATGCTGGCCTGGCGCAACCGCAATTACTGGGCCTCGCGCATTGTGGTGGCCGCCGCCGGCAACATTGATCACGGGAAATTTGCCGAGGCAGCGGCAAAACTCCTGGGCAACATCGAGCGCGGCCAGCAGCCCCAGCGCGAACCGCCAAGTTTTGTCTCCCATGAGGAAAATTCCCAAAAGCCACTCGACCAAAGCCACATCGTTCTGTCGTTCGCGGCCCCAAGCTACCGCGACCCCGATATCTACCAGCTGCAAATCCTGTCGAATATCCTGGGCGGCGGCATGTCATCGCGCCTCTTCCAGGAAGTGCGTGAAAAGCGCGGGCTGTGTTACAGCGTATTTGCCTTTGGCTCAGCCTTTGAGGATGCAGGCCAGATCGGCGTCTACGCCGCAAGTTCGCCAGAACACACCGAAGAGCTGTTGGAGGTCACTTCAAATGTCATGATGTCGGTCACCACTGCGGTGACCGATGCGGAAGTGTCGCGCGCCAAAGCCCAATTGAAAACCAGTTTGGTGATGAATTTGGAAAGCGCATCCTCACGCGCTGACCAGATCGCCAGGCAGTTCCTGGCGTTTGGCATGGTGCCCGCAATTTCAACACTGGTCGAAAAAATTGAAGCGGTAACACCCGATCAGGTGCGCGCTCTTGCCACCCGGCTGTTTCAAAACAAGGTGCCGGCAATCAGCGCTGTGGGCCAGTTGTCGCATCTTTCAACGCATCAGAAAATTTCAGGCTATTTTTCCAACCCGTGACGTGAAGGCATAACGCATGGTATTTTTGCGCTCACCATTTGCTCAGGATCAGGTGCCCATGCTGCACCACGCCAGGGTCATGTTGCGGCCGCCTTCACTTAATGATTTCGAGGAGTGGATGAGGTTGCGCCAGGCCAGCAAAAGCTTTCTCCTGCCATGGGAGCCCCTGTGGTCTGAGCACGAATACAGCAGGTTCAATTTTCGCGCCCGCATCAAGCACTACCAGCAGCAAATCAAAAGTGACGTTGGCTATCCGTTCTTCATTTTCCATCGTGAACAGGGTCATTTGCTCGGCGCCATAACCGCATCCAACGTGCGCCGCGGTGTGGCTCAAATGTGCTCGGTTGGTTACTGGATTGGCGAACCCTATGCGCGCCAAGGCTTGATGGGCGAAGCGCTTGCCGCCCTGACCAGCCACGCCTTTGGAAACTTGGGGCTGCACCGGGTTGAAGCAGCGTGTTTGCCAGCCAACACAGCGTCCATCAGCCTGTTGCGCCATAACGGATTTGTGCAAGAAGGTGTGGCTGTCAAATATCTTCAGATCGCGGGAAAATGGCAAGATCACTTGCTTTTTGCCCGGCTCACCGGTTCAGACTAGCGGCAGTTCTTGCCTTAAGCACTGCACAACGTTACTTATAGCCCATGAGTCGAGGCTGTTATAACCAGGGCGGAAAAATGTTATTGCGCTTTGTGTCCCTGTTGTTTTTGGTTTTTCTGGGCCTGGCAGGACCTGCGTCTGCGGAGGGGCCCTTCGACGTCAGCACAATTGCATCCAAAACCAACATCACGCAGCTGTTGCGCCGCCTCGCGACTGAACAGACCAGCATTCGCGTGGAACTTCCGCCCGATCCAAACGGCAAGGCTGATATTCTTGATCTTCAGGCCAGCGGTTCTGAACCGCCTTTCAAATGGGCTATAATTGCACTGGTCAACAAGGGTGCCGCTGCCAAGAACTTGGTGTTGGCAATTGACCATCAGAAATTTGCCGGTTCGGGCCTTTGGTTCCCGTTACCCCCCGGCAGTGTTGTTGAAAATATTATCCACAGCGGGCTCTCCCCGCCCGTAAAAATTTCAGCTTTGGGGCAGGACGCATTTGAATTTGCCGTTGCACCTTCAACTTCGCAAAGCATTGCAGTTCAAATTGCCAACGAACCCGCAAATGTCATTCTATGGGATCGTGAAGCGTTCAATTCGCACGCCCGCTCGCTGGCTTTTTTTGAAGGTGCCATGCTTGGTGTTTCAATTCTGCTGGGCTTTAGCATGCTCTTGCTTTTTGCAGCACGCGCCAGGGCTTCATTTCTGTCCTGCGCACTGTTTGCCGTTTCGACGATTGCCTTCATGGCCTTTGAAGTCGGTTATCTTTCACAACCGCAGACATTCTTCCCAGGCTTTCAAATAGCGCCGCGTGAGGCGCGTGCAGTCATAGAAACAATGCTGGCGGTGGGATTGCTGCTGTGCCTTTCAAGCATCGCGGACCTGCGGCACCGCATGCCGCTTGTCAGGAATGTCTTTTTGATTTTCGCGGGCTTTGGGGTGGCACTTGCGGTTTATGGTTTTGTTGAGCCCTTGCTCGTATCCAGCATTGCCCGCATGGCTTTCGCAACAATTGCGCTTGTCGGACTTTTTATTTTTCTGCGGCTGCGCCAGGAGCGACCGGCAGATTCAGCCCTCGTCGTGTGGTTGACAATTGTTGTTTGGACACTTGTTGCAGCGACAGCTGCGTTCTCAAAAAGCGACAATGCGCTCATCTCGCCGGGTTTGCTGTTGAGCCTCATGGCCGTTCTTATTTTCATGAGTTACAGGTTCTTTCGAAGTGCTGCCACGCACGGGTTTCTGTCGCGGCGTCAATCACAGGAAATAGAGCGCCGGGATCTGGCACTTGCCGGTGCCCAGCAGTATGTTTGGGATTATTATCCCGAAGACCGTGACCTCTATGTCAGCGAAGAACTTGAACAGGTCCTGGGCCAGCCGAGGGGAACATTTGGCAATTCCACGGCCGAGACGCTGTTTGACCTTATGCACCCTGCTGACCGTGCCGCCTATGCAACCACGCTTGCCGAAGCAGAACGCCGCGGCCGTGGAACAATCAGCCAGGAACTTCGCCTGCGCCGGGGCGATGAAACCTATCGCTGGTTTGAACTGCGGGCCCGTGGGCTTGCCAGCACGCAGAACCGGCTTGTCCGCTGCATCGGAACACTCTCCGACATAACCAATGCCAAGCGCACTGAAGAACGGCTGCTGAAGGACGCAGTCTATGACCAGGTGACAGGACTTCCCAATCGCGCCTTGTTCCTGGACCGGTTAAAACGCGAAATGGCCAAGCCCAGAACGGTAAATCTTTACGTTATCCTGATCGACATCGATCGCTTCAAGGCGGTTAACGACGGTCTGGGCAATGACGCCGGCGATAGCCTGCTCACCTCGTTTGGCCGCCGCATTGAGGCATTGCTGGGCCCCAATGACACGGTCGCCCGGTTGCCAGGCGATCAATTTGCCGTGCTTTTTACCGAATCCATTGCCAGCGGCGACGTGAATACCTTCACCGACCATGTCCATGATGCAATTGCCAAGCCGGTAGCCGTCAACCAGCAGGAGATTTTTTTAACCGCCTGTTTGGGGGCGGCCAGTTACCGCGACGAAGGCATAACAGCTGAGCAGCTCATGAAAGACGCAGCCATAGCGCTTTATGAAGCCAAGCGCCGCGGCAAGGAAATGTTTGCAATATTCCAGCCCTCCATGCGTGATGATCGCAGTGAACTGGTGGCATTGGAATCGGAGCTGCGCCGCGCTCTTGAGCGCAATGAAATTGAAGTGCACTACCAGCCCATCGCAAGGCTTGCCGACATGGATTTGGCGGGTTTCGAAGCTCTCGTGCGCTGGCGCCACCCGGTGCTTGGCCTGTTGGCGCCTGAAAGCTTCCTGGGGCTTGCTGAACAAACTGGCATGATCAAGGATATTGGCCGCTTCGTGTTGAATGAAGCAACCCATCAACTTGGCATTTGGCAACGCGCCTTCCGCCCCACTTCGCCGGTGTTCATGGCGGTGAATGTATCGGCCATCCAACTCATTGAAACCGACTTGGTGTTCGACATCCGCGCTGCCATTGGCCGTGAAGCGGTCTATAAACAAACCCTTAAAATTGAAATTACCGAATCCGTCGTCATGCAATCTCCTGAGCGGGCAGCAGGTATTCTTGAGCAAATCAAGCAACTTGGGGTGGGCCTTGCGTGTGACGATTTTGGCACCGGATACTCCTCGCTTTCAAGTCTGCGCAATTTGCCTTTTGATACTTTGAAAGTGGACAGGTCATTCATCATTCCCGATCCTGGTGATGAACGCGCTGCGGTAATTCTGGAGGCCATTATTTCATTGGCTCACAATCTGGGCCTCACCATTGTGGCTGAAGGAATAGAAGATCAGTCACAGGTAGATCGGCTTGGTGCCTTGCAGTGCGACTATGTGCAAGGCTTCTTTATTGGCCCACCCATGACCGCCAAAAAAATCACCGAATCCCTCGGTGCCATGCCCTATGTTAAGGCCTACGGCAAAACCGCGATTTCAACCCTGTGGGAGCGTGCCGTCACCGAGCCCGAAGCGGTTCCCAATGATCGGGAATTTACGACAGAGGATATTGATCAGGCCCTGGCACGCCAATCAGGGCTTCCTGCAGCCAGGAATCCTTATCCGCAACTTGGTCTTTCACCCATGGCACCACGAACCGTTCAGTCGGCACCAGAGGAATTGCCGACAATATTTGAGATAACCAGGATTTCAACAAAACCAAGAAAGAAGCGGCCCAAAAAAGCTGCTCCCAAAACGCCACCGGAAAAACCCTCAAGCGTGGCCTGATTCTGAGGAGAGCATGAGTGGATCCACCCCTATTTTCCTGAGGGCGCGGGCATATTTCCCGTCATTGTCTGCACCAAACAGCAGGTCATCGTCGGCCTCGCAGAACAGCCAGCCATTGTGCTGCATTTCATTTTCAAGCTGGCCTGCAACCCATCCGGAATACCCCAGGGCGAGTGTCACCTTGGAAGGACCTTCGCCCCGCGCAATGGCTTGCAATATCTCAATCGTTGCCGTGAGTGCCACACCATTGTTGATGGGAAGGCTGGTACTCTGTGTGAAGTAATCGGTGCTGTGCAGGACAAAACCGCGAAATTGCTCAACCGGCCCGCCGAACAGAACGGGAAGGTTCAGCACAGAAGCTGAAAGCCCACGGATTTCCCCATTTGGCACGATCTTCAGTTGGTCAATCAGGTCAGAAAAAAACATCATGGGAGCTGTCTTGTTCACCATAATGCCCATGGCCCCACTTTCGCTGTGGGCACACAGGAAAATCAGCGATTTGTCAAAGCGCTGGTCGCCCATGCCCGGCATCGCAATTAGGATTTGGCCATCAAGGAATTTGGCTGACGTCATGACATTAGGTTATCCGTAATTGATGAATTAGAAAAGCACCCCATTGTGATAGAAATTTGATTGGGAAAGAAATTGGGCAACAGCCATAATGATAGACATGAACCGAAGACATGCACTGCTATGCTCTGCCGCCTTGGCATCACTGGTCATTCCAGCACGGGGCGGCGTTCCGCAGCCCTATAGGGTTTCACTGGTTACTGGCGGCATGCTGGATGGGCTTTGGCAAGCCGGCATTGTCATCGACTTGGAGCCGGACTGGAAAACCTATTGGCGTGTTCCCGGTGACGCCGGGATTCCCCCGCAATTTGATTGGTCGGGTTCGGTGAATTTGCAAACTGTTGATGTGCGGTTTCCCATTCCCGCCCGCTTCCAGGATGCCAGCGGTGATGCGATTGGCTATCATGACAAGGTTGTATTTCCGCTTTCAATCAAGCCTGCGAACCCCAATCAGGGAACCCAGCTAAAACTCAACATGTTCTTTGCAGTTTGCAAGGGCGTTTGCATTCCAGCCAAGGCCCAGCTTGATTTGGCCCTTGATGTTTCGCGCTCAAATCCTCTGCTGGAAACCTGGCAGCAGCGCGTGCCTGTCGCTGGCGGCATAGTGACCAATGCCCGTGTTGAAATGCAGGACGGAAAGTTGATGCTGGTGCTAAAACTTTCACAGCCCGTCGAGGACATATTCGTGGAGACTGCCACCGCGGCTTATTTTGGCCAGCCGCGCTTTGACATCTCCCCCGGCGAGGCCTGGTTGCCGCTTGCCAATACCGGGGGCATGCCAAACCTGCAAAACATGGTCTTGATGCTCACCCTGTCCACTGGCAACACGGGCATTGAACAAACGGTTACAGTCAACTAAGTCAATGCATTCAATCAAATCATTGCAAGGTATTCCAATGACAATCGCTATCGGTGACAAGCTTCCACAAGTCGAATTTCTGACCATGACCGGCGACGGCCAGCAAAAGGTTTCAACTGATGTGATATTCGCGGGCCGCAAGGTGGTGCTGTTTGCCGTACCTGGTGCCTTCACACCCACCTGCAGCAAGAGCCACCTGCCGGGCTTTCTGAACAACCTTGATGCCATCAAGGCCAAGGGGGTTGATACTGTCGTCTGCGTAACCGTAAACGATGTTCATGTTGTCAGCGCCTGGGCCAAGCACACGGGTGCCGAAGGCAAGATTGTCATGTTGGCGGATGATAATGCGGTGTTCACAAGGGCCATCGGCCTCAACCGGTTTTTCCCCGATTCCGGCATGGGCGAGCGCTCGCGGCGTTACTCCATGATTGTTGAAAATGGCATTGTAAAAAAATTGAACCTTGAGGAAAAATCCGGTGTGAATGTGTCGGGCGCTGATACTATTCTCGAACAGCTTTGAACGGCACCATTCCCTCGCGGGCGAGCTTGTCAG
>JANMPF010000565.1:0-1589 GCA_031369725.1 Rhodobiaceae bacterium
ATGTTTTCCGAGGCAATCAGCTCAATCTCGTCTTGCTGGCGGGTGAGCTCCTTGGTGATTGCCTTGGCGATCTTGGGATCGGACTTGGCCAGCTTGTCTTTGAAGAAACCGGGAAACAGCGGGGCTTTGCTTGCAGCCTTGTTTTTTGCAACTTTCTTGATTGCCTTCTTGGCCATGAGAATCCCCTGAGGTTTGACGATTGCAGCGCAAAATAGCGAAAGCGCTGGCGGGGTCCAGTAATATATGGCCGCAGCCATTTTTTGCGACAGAGCAGCAAAGGGCCGCCGCTGCCCATTGCAAATTCGGAAGGTATATGGCATATTACTGGCGATATGAGAGTTGTTCTTGACACAAGCGCTATTGTGGCGGGATTTCGCAGTCCTAGAGGAGCATCAGCCGAAATCTTACGCCTCGTGCGCAACGGGCGAATTACGATGCTCGTAAGCGTTGGGCTGTTTGTCGAGTATGAGGCTGTTCTCAAACGGCCTGAACATCTGGCAGCGGCAGGACTAACGGGGACAGATGTCGATAGAATTCTCGACATTCTTGCGATGCATGCAGAACGAGTTGATATTTTCTTTTTGTGGAGACCCAAACTCCGCGATGCCGACGATGATATGGTTTTGGAAGTTGCGGTCAACGGCAATGCAGACAGTATTATAACATTTAATGTACGAGATTTTGCGACAATGGTTCCGACGTTTGGAATTCCGGCTTTGTTACCTGCCGAAGTATTGAGGAGACTTTGAAATGCGGACGAACAGTAACTATGCACTTAGACTTCCGGCATCACTCAAAAAAGAAGTTGAGAGAGTTGCCGCCGATGACGGCTCGACACTCAATCAATTCATCGTGAGTGCTGTTGCAGAAAAACTTTCTGCATTGAAGACAGAAGAGTATTTTGCGATCCGTGCTGCTCGTGCAGATGCGGCGGACTTTGACAAGCTGATGTCACGAACAACGGGTCAACCGCCGCAAGCTGGCGACGAAATTCCGAAGGGGTATAAAAAACCTTCGAAGATTCCTGTTAAAAGCTGATTACGCCGCCCGGCTCAACATCATTTCGGTCCATAGCTGGTCGAGGGCTGACACTAATTTGGCGATTTCAAGCTCGCCATGCAATGGACCGGGGGTCAATCTCAGGCGTTCGGTGCCCTTGGGGACTGTGGGGTAGTTTATGGGTTGGACGTAAATTGCGAAATCCGCAAGCAAGCGGTCGGTGATGGCTTTGCAGGTTATGGGGTTGCCGACGATCAGCGGCACGATGTGGCTTGGGGTTTGTGTGAATGGCAGGCCACGCGCCTGCAAGGATGCGGCTAGAAGTTTGGCATGTTTACCCTGCAGTTGGCGCTCGACGCTGCTGGTTTTGAGGTGCCTGATTGCTGCCGTGGCACCTGCAGCGATTGCTGGTGCAATTGATGTTGTGAAAATGAAGCCGGGAGCGAAGGAGCGGATAGTGTCGATGATTGTGGCGTTGGCTGCGATATAGCCACCCATGAGGCCGAAGGCTTTGGCAAGGGTGCCTTCGATGATGTCGATTTCACCCAACAGATTGTCGCGTTCGGCAATGCCGCCGCCGCGCGCGCCGT
>JANMPF010000593.1:0-7494 GCA_031369725.1 Rhodobiaceae bacterium
GTGTTTGTGCGGCAGCTTAAAGAACTTGGCGCAAAGGCGCGAAGGGAAGGCTGGGCAAGCGGGCTGACGGCAGACGAAATTATGGAAATGACGCGGGGCGCGGACAATGGCCTCAAGCCTCGTTGATTCCAATGTCATTATCGACATTTTAGAGAATAGTGCTTGGGCTGATTGGGCTGAACGGAAAATTCTGTCACTGGTTGAACAGGGAAAGCTAGTCATCAACCAGATCATTATTTCAGAAACGGCAATCTATTTTTCCAATGTGGCACAGCTTGATCGCAGTCTTTCAAGCTTGCGCATAAACAGGGAAGATTTGCCGTGGGAAGCTGCAATAAAAGGTGGCCTTGCCCATTCGGCCTACCGCCGTGCGGGAGGCCAACGCGAACGCGTTTTGCCAGACTTTCTCATTGGTGCCCATGCCAAGTTGAGGGGTTATCGGATCATTACGCGCGACGCAAACCGTTACCGCACTTACTTCCCCGACCTCGACATCATTGCTCCGGACACGCATCCATGATCGGAAAGCTGAAGGGCCGGATTGACAGTTTTGGGGCGGACTGGCTGATCATTGATGTTTCTGGTGTGGGCTATCACGTGAATTGCTCGTCCAAGACTTTAGCAGCGCTGCCTTCGGTTGGGGAGTTCACCGAGCTTCACACGGAAATGCTGGTGAGCCAGGACATGATTCGGCTGGTGGGATTTGCCTCAGTGCTTGAACGGGAATGGTTCCGGCTATTGCAAACGGTGCAGGGGGTGGGAACGCGGGTGGCGCTGGCCATTCTTTCCACATTGACGGCAGCTGAAATCGGCACGGCCATTGCGCTGCAGGACAAGCCGATGATTGGCCGTGCGCCAGGGGTTGGCAAGAAGCTGGCGGAGCGCATTGTGCTGGAGTTGAAAGACAAGGTGCCAACTTATGCCGGTGGCGATGCCATGTTGAGCAGACTGCAAGCAGAACTCGACGCGCCACGACCAACGGCTGCATCGGATGCCGTATCGGCACTGGTCAATCTAGGCTACGGCCAGTCGCAGGCAGGTGCCGCGGTGGCTACTGCCATGCGCCGGAATGGCGATGATCAGCCGACGGAGAAATTGATCCGGCAGGCGCTGAAGGAACTGGCATTGTCATGAACCATCGCCTCATCGATCGCGAGGGAAAGCCGGAAGACCAGGTGGATGCCCATGTCCGTCCGCAGAATCTCAATGAATTTGTGGGCCAGACCAAGGCCAAACAGAATTTGCGGGTGTTCATTGAGGCTGCCCGTTCACGCTCTGAAGCCTTGGACCATGTGTTGTTTGCCGGGCCGCCGGGGCTTGGCAAGACGACGCTGGCGCAGATCATGGCGCGGGAGCTGGGGGTGAATTTTCGGGCGACCTCCGGGCCTGTTATTGCCAAGGCGGGAGACTTGGCCGCACTGCTCACAAATCTTGAAGACCGCGACATTCTCTTTATCGATGAAATTCACCGGCTGTCTCCGGCTGTCGAGGAAATTCTCTATCCCGCCATGGAGGATTACCAGCTTGACCTCATTATCGGTGAAGGGCCGGCAGCACGCTCGGTGCGCATTGATCTGGCCAAGTTCACGCTGATTGGGGCTACGACGCGCACAGGGCTTTTGACGACGCCGCTCAGGGACCGTTTCGGCATTCCGGTGCGGCTTGATTTTTATACGGAAGAGGAATTGCTCGACATCGTCAAGCGCGGGTCGCGGGTCATGAAGGTTGCCATCACGGAAGATGGTGCGCGGGAGATTGCCAAGCGTTCACGCGGTACGCCGCGCATCGCCGGGCGTTTGCTGCGGCGGGTGAGGGATTTTGCAACAGTTGCGGGAGACACACAAGTTGACGCCCGCTCGGCGGACAAGGCTTTGCGCAATCTCGATGTTGACATGCGCGGGCTGGACATGCTCGACCACCGCTATCTTAGCTGCATTGCCAATAACTTCGGTGGCGGGCCGGTTGGGATTGACACGATTGCGGCCTCGCTTTCCGAATCACGTGATGCGATTGAGGATATTGTGGAGCCTTATCTCCTGCAGATCGGGTTTCTCAACCGCACTTCACGCGGGCGCCTGTTAACGCCGCACGCCTTCAGGCATTTGGGCCTTGCGGTTCCGCAACGGGCCGACATTGCGCAAGGCATATTGCCACTGGATGAGGTTGATGACTGAGCTTGCGGGATATTTTGAAGGGTCAACCCATGTTCTGGCACTTCGGGTCTATTACGAAGACACGGATTTTTCCGGCTCGGTCTATCATGCAAACTTTCTGAAGTTCTGTGAGCGCGGGAGGTCTGATTGCCTGCGTCTCATCGGTGTTCATCACCATGAGCTGCAGGGAGAAGCAAATTTCGTGGTACGGCGCATGGTGTGTGATTTCCTGAAACCCGCTACCATTGACAACCTGCTCAAGGTCGAAACCCGCTTCATCGAATTTGCCGGCGCGCGCATCGAGTTGGCGCAAAAAGTGCGGCGTGGCGGGGAAACCTTGTTTGAAGCGCGGGTGACAGCAGCGCTGGTGGACGGACGCGGGCGGCCCAAGCGCATTCCACAGCCCATGAAGCTTGCGTTTCTGGGCCATGCGGAATTGGGCCAGTAACACAAAGTTAACCATAAGTCCCTCATTTGGGGCAAGGCTGGCCAGCTGCGGCCCGGCTTGGCGAGCTAATCTGCTCAAAAATTCCGAATCGCCGCAGTTTGGACAGAATTAACCTGTTTCAGGACGCAAAGCCTACGGGCTGGGAGTTCGGGCGCGGATTCCGATGGTTGGGAAAGTGGCATGGATCCAGTAATCGTAAATAACGTCGCACCTTCTGTGCATATTTCATTGTGGCATTTGGTGGCGCAGGCAAGCTGGCCGGTGTTTCTTGTCATGGTGGGGCTGGCTTTGGCGTCTGTGTGGTGCTGGAGCGTGGTGATTGAAAAATATTTTGCCGTGCGCCGCATGAATGCCGCCAATGACAAGTTTGAACAAAGCTTCTGGTCCGGCCAATCACTTGAAGACCTTTACCTCACTTTGGGCAGGGGTGAGAATGTGGGGCTTGCCGCCATTTTCATGTCGGCCATGCGCGAATGGAAGCGCAGCCAAGACTCAGCCTTGCGGGCAGGCTTTCAAGGCGTGCAGAAGCGCATTGAGAAAGTGGTTGATGTGCAAATTCAAAAGGAAATGAGCGACATAGAATCGCGGTTGCTGTTTCTTGCAACCACTGGTTCTGCGGCACCCTTTATTGGCCTCTTTGGAACCGTTTGGGGCATCATGACCTCGTTCCAGGCCATCGCCAATTCGCAGAACACCAACCTCGCCGTGGTGGCACCCGGCATTGCCGAGGCGCTGTTTGCCACCGCCATTGGCCTTGTGGCTGCCATACCAGCGACAATTTTTTATAACATGTATTCGGCCGACGCGAGCCGGATTGGCATGCGTCTGGAAAACTTTGCAGACGAATTCTCGGCGATTATTTCACGCCAGCTGGA
This sequence comes from Rhodobiaceae bacterium, assembly GCA_031369725.1. Classification (GTDB taxonomy): domain Bacteria; phylum Pseudomonadota; class Alphaproteobacteria; order Rhizobiales; family Aestuariivirgaceae; genus Aestuariivirga. The sequence continues at coordinate 3,477 of JANMPF010000593.1, forward strand.
TGAACGGGTTTAATCATGGGTGCAGCGGCAGGCGGGGCAAGTGGCGGCTACAAGCGGCGCAATTCGCGCCGGCGGTCGTCTTCTGCCGGTGTCATGAGCGAAATCAACGTCACTCCATTGGTGGACGTGATGCTCGTGCTGCTCATTGTATTCATGGTGGCTGCACCTCTGATGACAGTGGGTGTGCCCATTGAACTTCCCAAAACTGACGCCAAACCCATCAGCACCAGCACTGAACCTTTGTATGTAACCGTGCAGGCCGACAAGACAATCTATTTACAGGAAACCAAAATAGAACTCGCCGACCTTACAGCGAAACTGCAAGCCGTGGCCAAAACCGGCAATGACGAACAAGTCATGGTGCGGGCCGACACCAACGTGAATTACGGGGCGGTGATGGAAGTGATGGGCCTGCTCAATGCGGCGGGTTACAAGAAGATTGGCCTGGTGACCGGCAATATCGACAAGAAGGCGGGAACCCCCAACTAGACATGCGCAAGAGCCTCATCACCTCTTTTGTTTTGCATGGCGCGATACTTGTCGCGGCACTGGTGGTTTTGCCGAACCCAAAGCAATTTGACGTCAAGCCGCAGGATTCCGTTCAAGTTGACATTTCCAACATTGGTGATGTGACGACGAAAAAAGCCACGGCAAAGGACGCGGCTCCGCCGGAGCCAAAAGTGGCACCCAAAAAAGTTGAAGTCGTGAAGAAAGTGGAACCAGCGCCAAAGGTGGCTGAAGAAATCAAGACTGCTGCCAAAGAGCCGGTGGCCGAGCCACCACCGCCGGAAGTCAAAAAAGCGCCTGAACCTCCAAAGGAGGAACCAAAGCCGCTTGACCCCGATCCGCTGAAAGCGCTCCTCAAAACGGTTGAAGAACCCACTCCGGCCAAAAAAGAAGAAGTCAAAGTGGCTGAAGTGAAGCCGGAAAAAAAGCCCGAAGTGAAAAAACCGGAAAAGAAAAAGCCGGTTTTGAATACCGATGACATTGCGGCCTTCCTTAACAAGACTGATGATCAAAAAACCGCCCCACAGCAACCCACGGAAGTTGTCGGTGCGCCTGTGGTGGCCGCGAAGGATCTTCAGGGCATGGATGATGCGGCTTCTGCCACGCTTGCTGATGCGCTGCGCCAAAAACTCAAGAGCTGCTGGACGGTTCCGGTTGGAGCACTCGAGGCCAACATTACCGTGAAGGTGCATTTTCTTCTCAACCAGGATGGCAGTGTTGCAGGCCAGCCCGAGGTTTTGAATGGCAGTGCAGACCCGCTGTTTGACATTACCGCACAGTCTGCTGTTTCCGCCGTGATGGAATGCCAAAGCTATGCCGACATTTTCCCGCTCGATAAGTACGACCTGTGGAAAGACAATACATTCAATTTCAATCCAAACATGATGTCTGGAACCTGAGCCCGATGGATTCTTCAATGCTGAAAACAATAAAAAAATTCATGATGATCATGGCCTGCCTGTTGTTGGCTCCGCAAACCTCATTTGCCCTCACAGGCGACGTGAACGGTGGCAAGATCAATCCATTGCCAATTGCGATAACGCAATTTCTTGCCGGCGGTGGCGCGGAAGAATCAGCGAACACACTTGGTGACGTGATCAACGGTAATTTGACGCGCTCAGGCTATTTCGCGCCGTTGCCAAAAGAGTCTTTCATCGAGCAGATCACCGACTTCAGTCAACAACCCCGCTTTGAGGATTGGCGGCAAATCCAGGCCAAAGCCCTGGTCACGGGGCAGGTGTTCAATGATGGCGGCAAGATTCAGGTCGAGTTCAAGTTGTTTGACGTGAACTCGCAAAAGCAGCTGGCGGCGCAACAATTCACAACATCACCCAAAAACCTGCGCCGCATTGGCCATTTGGTTTCTGACGCGATTTACAAGGCGCTGACAGGCATCGACGGGTATTTTGACACGCGCGTTGTGTTTGTGGATGAATCCGGCCCGAAGGATCTTCGCATCAAGAAACTTGCGATCATGGACCAGGACGGATTTAACGTCCGTACACTGACGGATGGCGCGGACATTGTCCTGACGCCGCGGTTTTCGCCTAACAGCCAGGAGATTACCTACATGTCGATTGGCAAGACCACACCACGGGTGTATCTCTACAATGTTGAAACGCGGCAACGCGAGATTGTTGGCGAGTTTGACAACATGAGTTTTGCGCCGCGTTATTCGCCTGATGGCCAGCATGTGATCATGAGTTTGCTGGACCCCGACGGGCGCAACTCAAATATTGACGTTTTGGATCTGCGCTCCAAACAAGTGCAGCAGCTGACCAACACCCCGGCGATCAATACCGCCCCAAGCTATTCGCCCGATGGCAACCAGATTACGTTTGAGTCTGACCGCGGCGGCACGCAGCAGGTCTATGTCATGAACGCTGATGGTTCGGGACAAAACCGTATCAGCTTTGGCGATGGGCGCTATTCGACCCCGGTATGGTCGCCGGATGGCCAATATATTGCGTTTACCAAGCAGGCCAATGGGAAGTTTGCCATTGGGGTCATGAAGCCCGATGGTTCAGGCGAGCGTATTTTGACGGAAGGCTTCCATAATGAAGGGCCGACTTGGGCCCCCAATGGCCGCGTTGTGATGTTTTTCCGCGATTCACAGGGCGAATCGGGCGGTCCACAGCTGTTCTCGGTTGATATCACCGGGTATAATGAGCAGCAGGTTCCAACCCCGGGTTTTGCGTCAGATCCCGCCTGGTCACCCCGTTTGAACTAGAGACTGCACCGATTTGGCCACAAATTTGCCGCTCTATAAGGGTTATGAGGTGTTTTTTAGGGCTCGATTCTTGGCCTGGGTTTCGGCGGGGGTGAGGGTTTGTTAACTCTAACCCTTCACAATGATGGATAGTTTTGCACGCGGCCTGCCGGATTATTTTGGCTGGCGATGAATTTTACCTGTTCTGAAGCGCCTCTCGGGCGCGCAAGTGTTCGGAACAACTTTTGGAGTGGGATATAATGATGCGTCGATTGGCAGGATTCAAAATTGCCGCAGCCTGTTGCTGTTTTCTGGCTTTGGCTGCGTGTTCCAAAAAGAATACGCCAGATTTGGAAGCCAATGGTGCAAATAGCGGCATTGGGCAAGCCCGTCCTGGCTCAGAGCAGGACTTTGCCACAAATGTTGGTGACCGGGTTTACTTTATCGTTGACCAATCCAACCTGACGCCAGAAGCGCAAGAAATCCTGACAAAGCAAGGCCAGTGGCTGCAACAATATATGGGCGTTACCGTGCAGGTGGAGGGCCACTCGGATGAACGCGGTACGCGCGAATACAACATTGCGCTTTCTGCCCGCCGCGCCACGGCAACGCGTGAATTCCTGATTGCGCAAGGCGTTTCGGCAAAGCGCATTTCCTCAATTGCGTATGGCAAGGAACGTCCAGCGGCGTTGTGTGATGCCGAGCAATGCTATTCGCAGAACCGCCGTGCGGTGACGGTGATCACAGGCGGTGCCCAGTAGCCATGATATGTGGCTGTCCGGCAACAGTGACGGACTTTCCAATTCCATGTGGCGCAGAAGCCTCATTTTCACCCTGATTAAGGCCAAGTTGCAGCTTAAGACGGAAATCAGGTTCGGCCCGATTTGTTATGGTTAATGAAATGTCAAAATCCATGAAATCTTGTTTTGTTGCCGTTTTGCTTATGAGTACAGCGGCGTTCTCCCCAGTTCAGGCGCAAAGCGCTGATGACGTGAATGCCCGGCTCAACCAAATGGAAGAGCAAATGCGCACTCTTGTGGGGCAAGTGGAAGAGCTCACCTACAACATGAAGCAGCTTCAGGCCCAGACGGCTGTGCCGAAGAAACTGGGCGCTGCCGAACCCATGAAACTCAAGACCCTGAATCAGCAGCCGGTTGCTGCAGAGCAGGGGGTGGAACAGATTCAAGACAATACCCTTTCCACCCAGGACGTGGCCGCCACAGCCGCCACAGTTGATGCATCTGAGCAACCTGTAACGCCGCGCAAAGCGCCCGGCCCCAAGATTTTGGGCACAATGTCGGG
>JANMPF010000596.1:0-3941 GCA_031369725.1 Rhodobiaceae bacterium
TTCCCTCATGCCGAGAGATTTTCCATGCCAGGTAATTTCGTAACCCGCATCCTGAATGATGAAGCAGATGCCATAGCGCCTGATGGTTCGGAAGTGCGCGTGCTGGCAGGCACTTCGCGCGGCTCCATGGCGCACTTCGAATTGCCTGAAGGCACGGCATCCAAAGCTGTCGCTCACCGTACCGTCGAAGAGCTGTGGTTCTTCACGGCAGGCGAGGGCAGCTTCTGGCGCAAAAATGCAACCGCCGAGGAAACCATACGCGTCCATCCCGGCGTTTCGATTTCAATTCCGGTGGCAACCCATTTCCAGTTCCGCAGCGAAGGTGATGAACCTCTTGAGGCCGTTGGTGTGACGATGCCACCTTGGCCCGGCAATGACGAGGCTTATGAAGTTGTTGGAATTTGGAAAGACTGATTGCCAGTTACCAGCTTCCCACATTCGCCATGCTCGCCCAAGGTTCAGCGATTGGCAATGCGCTACCCTTCTGCAATACCTCGATTGAAATTCCATCAGGTGTTTTGATGAAGGCCATGCGGCCTTCGCGTGGTGGGCGGTTGATGGTGACGCCTTGCGCCTGCAACCTTGCGCAATAGTCATAAACATTTTCAACTTCAATTGCGAGATGGCCAAAATTGCGCCCGCCCGCGTACGCCTCCGGATCCCAGTTGTAAGTGAGTTCAACTGGTGCATCCGGACTCTCGGGTGCAGCCACGAATACCAGCGTGAACCGGCCCTTTTCATTTTCATAACGGCGCTGCTCGACAAAGCCCAGCTTGTTGATAAAAAAGTCCAGCGAAGCATCCAGGTCGGAAACACGGATCATGGTGTGGAGATATTTCATGGGAACCTCGTTTGTTGAAAAACACCTTTGGGCAACGAATCATCTTGCAGAGAAAGGTCATTTTGCCAAATTTTATTTGTTCAAAGGGTTCTGCACAGAATCATTGCCCCAAGTTTGGCCGCGGCGCAATCGGCAGCAATCGGCAGCAGGAGTCATGTGATAGCCCGGGTATTGCGGTGATATCTTTATAATCAAAGGAAAATTCGCGTTTGTTGCATTGCGTCGCGAACCGCAACCTGTGCATCAAAGCCACACTTCCAGTTATCCACATGGTTGCTCAGGATAAGTTCTGTACAAATCTTTAAGTTTTGAGCAAAACTATCGTCAGGGTGTGGCCTGAGGCAATAGGGCTACGTGAATATGGGGTGGGTAAAGACATGGTGGTGAGTATCACCTCGACTGGTGAAACTGGGTTAGGCCACGAGCAAGCCGGTGAGCCAAATGTTCAAATCATACAGATTGACGGTTTGGTAAAATGGTTTGATGTGGGCCGTGGTTATGGCTTCGTTATCCCGAGCAACGGTCTGCCGGATATTTTATTGCACTTGAGCTGCTTGAAGCGTGATGGATTTGAAGCACCGCTGGAAGGTGCGCGCGTTACCTGTGAAGTGGTGGCGCGCCAAAAGGGTTATCAGTGCCTTCGCGTGTTGTCGGTTGATCTTTCAACTGCCATTCATCCCGTTGAACGCAAATCGCGTACCCACAGCAGTGTCACACCGTCCACCGGCTGGGTGAAAGCCAAAGTAAAATGGTTTAACCGTGCGCGTGGTTTCGGCTTCGTGTGCGAGGGTGAAGGAAAGCCTGATGTGTTCGTGCACATGGAAACCTTGCGCAAAACCGGAATAGTTGAGTTGCAACCCGAACAATGGGTATATGTCAAGTTTGGTGAAGGCCCGAAGGGTAACATGGCGGCAGAAATTCGCTTGAGTCTTGAAGGTGGCCCGGCCCTTACGAACTAGATTTTGTTTGCGTTGAGGTTTGTCGATGAAACGGGTGTTGGCGGTCTTTTTTACTTGTTTCGTTTTGTGGGCCTGGCAATCAGTTGCCTTCGCTGAAGATGCACAGATTTCAAAACTTGAACCTGTCACTGTTGTGGGGGCCGACACGGCAACCATGTTCACCACCGAAATTGCCGATACGGAAATACTGCGTGAGCGCGGTCTCATGTTCCGTCACATCCTTCCTGCTGACAAGGCGATGTTGTTTGATTTCGGCAAACCCCGTCCGGTGGCCATGTGGATGAAAAACACCAACATCTCATTGGATATGCTGTTTATCAGGGCTGACGGTACGATTGCCGCCATTGCCGAAAACACGGTTCCCCAATCGCTTGATATTGTCAGTGTCCAGGAGCCGGTTCTGGGTGTACTGGAAGTGGCGGCGGGTACAGTAAAAAGGCTCGGTTTGCACACCAATGACAGGGTATTTCACCGTATTTTCCGAACCAGCGAGGAGTAGCTTGCTCTCTGGTAAGTTTTGGTTATAAGCACCCCAGTCAAGTCTGATTTGTCGGGGCGTAGCGCAGTCTGGTAGCGCACCTGCCTTGGGCGCAGGGGGTCGCGAGTTCGAATCCCGCCGCCCCGACCATTCAGGGTTCGAAAAGTTTTTGGGGATGACGCCATGGTAGCCCGTATTTACAAGCCTTCCCGCAGCGCCATGCAATCGGGCGATGCAAAGTCAGAGGGCTGGATTCTCGAATTTGAATCGGAAACCCCGCGCACCACCGACCCGCTCATGGGCTGGACCTCGTCGGGTGACACACGCCAGCAACTGAAACTCAAGTTTGAGACCAGGGAACTTGCGATCGCCTATGCCGAGCGCAACGGCCTGGCTTATGTCGTGGCCAAAGAGCCACCGGAGCGTTTGCACAAGAAGTCCTATTCCGACAATTTCAAATGGGGCCGGACCGAAAACTGGACCCACTAGTGCGATGATCTATCCATTCAAGAGATGATGGGATAAATGTCGCGTCAAACGACCTCGTAGCTCAGCTGGATAGAGCAACGGATTTCTAATCCGTCGGTCACAGGTTCGAATCCTGTCGAGGTCGCCATATTTCCGTGGTCCATTCTGGACACATAGGTCACACTTCATACCGGAGACATAGGTTACACTTTTGGCACTTAGTCAGTATTTCCGCACTTTTCTGTGCATACCTGTCTGTTCCCGTACATAGATAGTCACCAAAATTGGCGGTATAAAAAAGCCGCTCAATATAGTTTTTCAGATGAACGGGGAGGTCGCCTTGTCCTTTATTCTCCAAATGAACTCAGGCATGAGATCAAGGCGCGGATACTGCTGTGGATGCAGTACGCGCAAGGCAGCGTTAAGATAGAATATGAGAAAGCGGTGCTTTTCACCATGGTAACTGTAGCTAGTAGAACTTGACGGTGGGCTGACCCGCCCGTCCACCATTAAATCTTGGTCCTGTTGTAGCACCGTAATGGCGTTAATCAATGGATCGCCCTCACGGCCGGTGCATAAGCCGTTGACTCCTGTCTTGCTGTAGTGAGAACGCGAATCGACCGAAAGATGGATCCATTTCGACATCTTGTAGAAGCACCACTGCACAAACAAAACGTCATCCATCATGTTTATAGCATTCAAGCCGACTGGGTTATCGACGTTCCAGTAGAAGATGTGCTGGCCTGTTCGGCTCTTGTCAATGACCGGGTGCATGGCGTGCCTCCATTCTCAAACCGTATCGTGCTGACGTTAAGTTAATGCGTGGGTGCCTACCTGCCGCAATAGTGATAGTCGGCAGGCGGATTTAACTGCCCCTATCGAGTAATCCAGTTTGGATGTTAATGCATTGTAGGCTTCTCGTCCATTGGAACCATGTTTTGCCGATTTACGTTTGCGGAAACCGCTTAACCACTTTTAATGCCACGTCATACAGTTCATTCTCGGAAAAGTTTGCATGGCTTGCCATTAAAACAATCCGCGCCATGTTTTCGCGAGTTTCCCTGTTAATGGCAAATTCTTGTTCTGCACAAAGCCTTTCGAATATGCGTTTTAGCATAGCCGTTTGTTCTGGGGCATAGACTTGCTCGGCCCCGTGCAAAGTCAATATTTTTTCAAATGTGTCCAAAACAGAATT
>JANMPF010000019.1:0-5725 GCA_031369725.1 Rhodobiaceae bacterium
GCCACAACAGCATACATGAGTGCAAAGGTTAGCTGCACGCCAACCCGCTGGCCCAGCAGCTTGTCATATTCAGCCTTGGCCTCGCGGGTCTTGGTCAGTTGGTCAATAACGGTTGGAGAAATGATGCGGTAGACATAGAGATATTCTCCAGGGAATGCCTGCAATTTGATCAGGGCGCGTACCAGGTTGCCGCCTTGCCCGGGTGGAATGAGCACCAATTCGCCATTGTCTGCCTTCGCCATCAATTCCGGCATGGGTGCCAGGAACTTGATCTTGTCATTGGCGGTCACGTTCACATCGATCTTCTTGTGCTCCTGATCGAAAACAAACGCACCGACCAATCCACGCAAAGCGGCATGCCTGGCAACACGGCGCACGAATTCGGCGCGATCTGAATCAAACAGCAACTTCTGCTGGTTGAGATCAGCAGAGATATTGGCAACATCGGCACGTGTGGCTTGCGCGGTATTGGTGACATACTCTTCAGCGACAGTGACGGCGGAATTCACAATTGCCTGCGTCCGCTGGGAAAACCAGGTGTCCAATCCCCGATTCAAGGTTACGAACGCAAACACCGCCACCACGATCGCTGGTACAATGGCAATTAAACTGAACAGTGAAATCAGGCGAATGTGCAGGCCGGCTCCGGCAGTACCTTTGCGCCGCTCCTTGAACAGCACCAGGACTTCCCCGCCAATCATTGCCGCCATAACCACCAACAAAGCGGCGTTGAAGAGCAAGAGAACGGTTGTGACGCCGGGGGTTGGTGTAATCGGTGTAAGGCCGGTCTGGATCGCAAATGTTGACAGGCCGCTGACAATTCCAAGCAAAACCAGGGCAAAGCCCGCCCAGCCGGTCAGACGGCGGAGTTTATTGGAAATACCCTGTTCATTTCGTTCAGCCATAATTCGCAATACCACCACTACTGTTGCTTGAAATCAACAGTAATAGTGGCAGATTTACGACAGTTATGCCTATTGAAGCCCACGAACGCTCTTAACGTTGCGGCTGCGCAATTTGGTGCGGAGCGTATTGCGATTTATGCCCAGCAAGTCAGCAGCACGTAGCTGGTTGCCGTTGGTCGCCGTCAGGCTGGCCCGCAGCAATGGCGGTTCAATTTCCGCCAGGATGCGTTCGTAGAGCCCCGTCGGCGGCAGGTTGGCGCCGAACGACGAAAAATAATCGGAGAGATAGTTCTCGAAAAATTCGGCTGGTTGGTCAAAAGCAGTGGTATTGCCATTTTGTGGCTTTGCCGGCGGGTTGGTTGCGAGTTCCCGGGTCACAGAACTTGCCGTGATTGTGTCATCACTTTCCATGGCCATCAGCCGCTTGATAAGGTTCTCAAGTTCCCGCACATTTCCTGGCCAGCGATAGGTTTGCAAAGCCGCCACAGCGTCGGGCGAAATTTCCTTGCGCGGCAAACCTTCGGCCGACGCGCGCTCAAGAAAATGCCGCGTGAGATCGGGGAGGTCTTCCAGCCGTTCACGCAGTGAGGGAATTTGCAAGGGAACCACATTCAGGCGGAAGAACAGGTCTTCGCGGAATTGCCCTTGCGTAATCAGTTGCCGCAGGTCCCGGTGGGTTGCAGCAATAATGCGCACATTGGTTTTGATGGGCGAAACACCGCCAACGGAAGTGTATTCACTTTGCTGAAGCACGCGCAGCAACCGGGTTTGCGCTTCCAACGGCATGTCGCCGATTTCATCAAGGAAAAGTGTTCCGCCTTCTGCCTGTTCGAAGCGGCCAGCCATACGTGACGTCGCACCGGTAAAGGCGCCCTTTTCGTGCCCGAAGAGTTCTGACTCAATCAGTTCGCGCGGGATTGCCGCCATGTTCACGGCAACGAACGCGCCCTTGCGGCGGCGGCCATAATCATGGAGCGCCCGCGCCACAAGTTCCTTGCCGGTGCCAGACTCGCCCACAATCATCACCGTCAAATCTGTTTGGGTAAGCCTGGCGATGATGCGGTAAATGTCCTGCATCGCAGGTGAGCGGCCAACAATGGGTAAACTCTCCGACTCCGAAGGAGCCCGCGTTTGCGAGATTGACGGCTTTGAGGATTGCTCAAGCGCCTTGCCAACGGTTTGCACCAGCGCGTTCAGGTCAAAGGGCTTTGGCAAATAATCATAAGCACCCCGCTCAGCTGCCGTGATGGCTGTCATGATGGTGTTCTGCGCACTCATCACAATGATCGGCAGGTTTGGCCGCAGTTTTTTGATCCGGGGAATTACGTCAAAAGCGTTTTCATCAGGCAAAACCACATCAGTCACAACCACATCGCCCTGCCCCTCACTCACCCAACGCCATAGTGCTGTGGCAGTTGCGGTCGAACGCACACTGTAGCCCGCGCGGTTCAAGGCCTGTGTCAGGACAGTTCGAATGGCACTGTCATCATCAGCCAGGAGAATTGTTTTAGCGCTCATCAGTGTGCACTTTCCAAATGGGTTCTGTCTTCATTTTGTTGGCGAAGCATGGGCAGCAACACGCGAAATGTTGTGCCGCGCTCGCGCGAAATGCATTCAACCATGCCCCCATGGTCACGAACAATTTTGGCAACCAACGCAAGGCCAAGACCACGCCCTTGCGGTTTCGTTGTAACGAATGCATCGAATATGTGCGGTCGTAAATCCTCGGGAATTCCCGGGCCGTTGTCGTGAATGCAAACTTCAAATGGCAGCGACACACGCTCGGTTGAACCCGCGACAGAAAGTTTGACGCCCGGGCGAAATGCCGTCGTCAGGGTTATTTCCCCAACAGCACCGGAAGCGGCTATGGATTCTGCGGCGTTCTTTGCCAGATTGAGAAATACCTGAATGAGCTGGTCCTGATTGCCTGAAACTGCCGGCAATGAAGGATCATACTCTTCACGAATGGTAATGGCGTTTGACATGCCAACCGAGGTGAGATTCTTGACCCGGTCAAGCACCACGTGAATATTTACAGGTTTGCGGTCAAGCGGCCGTTCATCGGAGAATACTTCCATCTGGTCAACCAGATCACGAATGCGGTCAGTCTCTTCGCAAATCAGCTTGGCCAGCAGCCGGTCATTGTTTTCCAGGGCAGGTTCCAGCAGTTGTGCGGCACCTTTTATGCCCGCCAGCGGATTCTTGATTTCGTGGGCCAGCATGGCCGCCATGCCGGAAACCGAGCGCGCCGCTCCCCGGTGATTGAGCTGCAAGTCAAACTTCTGCGCCATGGAACGCCGCAGGAGGGTCAATACGACAAAACGCGGATCATCATTGATCAATGCTGTTTGCAAATCAACGATGCGCTCGCCACCCATGCGCGGGGTGCCAACGCCCACCGAATATTCATTCATGACACCAGCCGATTGCCGAACCTGCTTTACCACTTCCAAAACCGGACTCGAAAACGGCATCGCCTCTTCAAGCTTATGGCGCGCCAGAACCGTGGATGAAGCCTGAAAGAAATCTTCCGCCGCACTGTTGGCAAAACAAATCACGTTTGCTTCATCAACAACGATCACCGGATTTGGCAACGCATCAAATATGGAACGCAATGTCGGCACATTTTCCATTATGCCGCCTCCGCCTTGCGTGGTTCCAATGAGCCATAGAGTTGCACAATTGAACCCGCCACAAAGGCATTATCGCGGGAAGTCACAATACGTTGCCGCCATGCGGCACCTTCGCCTGGGCTGAGGTGCCCGCGCTCTTCCAGCCTCATGATGGCCCAGCCGATGTGCTTGCGCGCCATCTTGTTGCCAAGCTCATCACCGTAATTGATCAGCATCTGTTGGTGGTGATCGGCCAAAATACTCATCTCGGCTTCAAGGCCCGGTTCGTCAACGCCTGAACCTGGATCAAGCTGGTTGGCAATTACACCTGGCCACCAGGGCCTGCCATAGGCACCGCGCCCAATCATCACGCCATCTGCCCCCGAAGCATCCAGCATGGCGCGCGCATCTGCTGCACTTGTGCCGTCACCATTGGCAATAAGCGGAATTTTAATGACGTCGCGCACCGCCTTGATGGCTGCCCAATTGGCACTGCCACCATAGAATTGGCAGCGCGTGCGACCATGAACCGTAATCATTTGAACACCGGCCGCTTCCGCGCGGCGGGCCAGTTCCGGCGCGTTAATCGAATCAGAATCCCAGCCAAGCCGCATCTTGAGCGTCACCGGAACAAGCGCTGCTTCAACTGTTGCTTCAATCAGCGTCAATGCATGATCAAGGTCGCGCATGAGGGCGGAACCGGAAAGGCCGCCTGTTACCTGCTTGGCAGGACACCCCATGTTGATATCAATGATATCGGCGCCCAAGCCTTGTGCTGCCTTGGCACCTTCGCTCATCCAATGGGCTTCTCGGCCAGCAAGCTGAATTACAAAGGGTTTTACCTTTTCACAGCCGCGGGCCCGGCGCACCATGTCTGGTCTTGCCCGCACCAATTCTTGGCTTGCCACCATTTCAGACACAACAAGGCCTGCCCCGTATTCATGGGCCACGGCGCGAAACGGCTCGTCCGTAACACCAGAGAGGGGTGCCAGAAAAACCCGGTTACGGGTTTTAATCGGGCCAATTTGAATGCTCATTTTTTAATCACTTATTCGGCCGGCATAATTTCTAAGCAGAATACCCTTATGCTGCACTGCGTCAAGGCAAAACTGAGACCTTTTATTGCCCGTTTGAGACAACGCTGCTAGACGAGATTTATGTCAGTTGCAGCCGTCATAGTGGCCGGAGGTTCAGGTTTTCGCGCAGGCGGCGAGTTGCCCAAGCAATATCAGTCGATTGGCGGCAGGCCTGTCATCTGGTGGTCTTGCAAGGCCTTTGCCGAGCATCCCGGAATTTCTCTCGTGCAAACCGTAATCGGTGCTGGCCATGAAGACCTGTTTATGGCCGCCACCGCTGGTTTGAATATTGCGCTACCTGTTGTAGGTGGCAGCTCAAGGCAGGACTCTTGCCGAAATGGCATTGCAGCCTGCGTTAACCATGAGAAGGTTTTGATCCACGACGCCGCCCGCCCCTTTGTTTCCGCCGACTTGATCAGCCACATCATCGCCGAGCTTGATCGTTCCGAAGGCGTGATACCAGGCATTCCAGTCGCCGATACAATGAAATTTGCGCCCGGTGGATTGATTGAACACACTGTTAACCGGCATAACCTCTGGTCGGTGCAAACACCGCAGGGATTTCATACGCAAGAAATTCTCGCCGCCCATTTGCAGGCACAGACACAAAAACTGGAGGGCCTTACCGATGATGCATCTGTGGCAGAGAAATTTGGGCTTCAAATTCGCATCATCGCAGGCCAACATGAAAATCACAAACTCACGACTGCCGAAGATATCGCCATGGCTGACAAGAAGTTGATGACACGAGCCAACTATGAACGCTCCGATATCCGGGTTGGCCAGGGCATTGATTTTCATGAATTCGAAAATGGTGATGGTGTAATTCTCTGCGGCGTCAAAATTCCCCACGACAAGAAACTTAAAGGTCATTCCGATGCCGATGCAGCAATGCATGCCCTCACCGACGCAATTCTGGGAGCCATGGGCGAAGGTGATATCGGAACCTATTTTCCGCCCAGCGATCCCCAATGGAAGGGTATATCGTCGACCATATTCCTGAACAAGGCGGTTGAGATTGTGAGCGCACGAAACGGCATCATCGCCAATGTGGACATAACAATTCTCGCTGAAGCACCGCGCATAGCGCCACATATCTTGGCGATGAAAACCTTGCTCTCGCCCCTGCTCC
>JANMPF010000028.1:0-4550 GCA_031369725.1 Rhodobiaceae bacterium
TCATGCGGCGCAACACAAGGGTGCCGGGTGTGGGCAAGCTTGCGGTGGTAACCGATTCCACCGGTGCGCTAATCGGCCTCATTGAGCCCGACCACACCCACGCGTTAGCTGCCGTCACACATTAACATCAACCAATTTTCCAATACACCTCTACACTGACAAATGGCTGGGCATGTGACCCGGCCATTTCTATTTCCCCCAGCTATGTCATCCCGGCGAAAGCCCACCATTGTCCGTCATTCCGGCCACCCTAAGTCTGTCATTCCGGCGAAAGCCGGAATCTCGTTCCGAATAGAAATTGCAGCCTGATTCCGGCTTTCGCCGGAATGACGAAGTGGGGGAGCCGGAATGACGAGTTGGCGGAGTGGAATGTGGAATGACGAATGCGGGGAGTGCGGCGGGATGGCGGATTTGGCAAAGCTGGCTCTATGCCTGTCCCAAGCGCCCGCGCAATACTCCGCCCCATGTCCTATCCCATCCTCGCCTATGCCATAAGCTGCATTTTCCTCGCCTCCATCGTGCGCGGATTCTCCGGCTTTGGCTTTTCGCTCCTCGCAATCACTTCGCTCTCCCTGGTTCTGCCACCGGCCCAGGTTGTGCCCTCAATCTTCATGCTCGAAGTCGCAGCCAGCCTTCGCCTGCTGCCCGAAGTGTGGAAAGACGTTCACTGGCGCTCACTTGCACCCCTCATCATCGGCTGCCTCGTGGCAACACCCTTCGGCGTTTATCTCCTCGCCAATGTGCCAGCGCCACCGATGCAAATCGCATTGGGAATATTCGTACTTGTATCAACCGCCCTGCTCTGGCTCGGCTTTGCGCTAAAATCCATGCCCGGCACAATGGCTTCAACCGCAGTCGGTGCCGCCTCAGGCCTTGCCAATGGTGCCTTCGGCATCGGCGGTCCACCAGTCGTATTATTCTACTTCTCCTCCCCCGCCGGAAACATAGCCGGCCGCGCCTCGTTGATTGCGTTCTTCCTGGCAACCGACATCATCGGCCTCACCTTCCAGGCCCGCGAGGGCCTCGTCACCTACGACGCAGCCCTCCGTGCACTGATCTTTCTGCCACCATTGCTCATTGGCATCTGGCTGGGTTCCCGCAGCTTCAAGAACACCAACCCGACAACCTTCCGCAACATCGTGCTGTTGATACTGGCTGTGCTTTCTGTGGTAAGTGTTGTGCAGGGCGCAACTGCATTGAGATAAAGCGCGTGTCAATCATGGCGGCAAAGGCCAGCGGTTGAGGCCAAGATGGGTTTCAAAACCCGCAAAATCACGGTCTGCATGCAACAACGGCACGTCATGCTCGATGCACCATGTGGCGATGAGCGCGTCAACTGTGCCGCGCACCGTAATCCCCTTTGAACGCAAAGACCGGTAATGTGCCGCCGCCTTTTCAGCGATGGCCATGCTGCATAAATTGAAATTGATGAAGGGCTCAAAGCGTTTGACCATGACACGCGCTTCAGCTTCGCTTGGCATGCCGCGCAGAACTTCATGGTAGACCAGATCGGGCACCAGCACTCTATGATTGTCAATCGCCGCAGCCATTAGATGGTCAGCAATTGATCCCGTGCCCCTCACAAACTCGATCCACGCGCTCGTGTCGGCGACCAGTTTCAATCACGTCTCCACGCGTCCAGATCACCTTCCCATTGAATCTTGCCACGCATCCCCAACATGCCGCGCTGCTTGTTCATGCGGATGATTTCATCAAAGGCGTGTTCAACCGTGTCTTTCTTTGTCGTCGTCCCCAAGATTTTCATGACCTCGGCGATTTTTCTGTCATTGATTTCGATATTGGTTCGCATCACATCACCTATGTGTATATTATTCTGTAACATACACATAGCTCTCGTCAAAAGCAAACAAAAAAGCCCGGTCTTTCAACCGGGCTTTCTCAACTCATAATGCGAAAACCTTACTCCGCCGCCGGCAGCACTTCCGCCCGCGCCTGTTCTTCCAGGATCAAGCCATCGCGCTTGTCTGCAACCTGACGCAGGCGCGCCAGCATGCCGCCGGTGCCGGCAGGAATGAGACGGCCCACGATGACGTTTTCCTTGAGGCCTTCCAGGGTATCGATCTTGCCCTGGATTGCAGCTTCGGTGAGAACCCGTGTGGTTTCCTGGAACGAGGCTGCCGAGATGAACGAACGCGTCTGGAGGGACGCCTTGGTAATTCCAAGCAGCACTGGAACGCCGGTGGCAGGCTTGCGCCCGTCGGCCACCAGTTTTTCGTTCTCGGTATCCATTTCAACATGGTCGACCTGTTCGCCAACCAGCCAGGTGGATTCACCCGCATCGGTGATTTCAACCTTCTGCAGCATCTGGCGCACGATCACTTCAATGTGCTTGTCGTTGATCGACACACCTTGCAAACGGTAAACTTCCTGGATTTCATTGACCAGGAAGGCAGCAAGCTCTTCAACGCCCTTGATCGCCAGAATGTCGTGTGGTGCCGGATTGCCATCAAGCAGGTATTCACCCTTTTCGATGAAGTCACCCTCTTGCACCGGCAAATGCTTGCCCTTCGGAATGAGATATTCCACTGCCTCGAGTGTCTCATCCTGCGGCACAATGCGAATGCGGCGCTTGTTCTTGTAGTCGCGGCCAAACTCGACCCGGCCGGAAATTTCGGCAATGATGGCGCAGTCCTTGGGCCTCCGCGCTTCAAACAACTCGGCAACCCGTGGCAAGCCGCCCGTGATGTCGCGTGTTTTTGCACCTTCCAGGGGGTTGCGGGCCATCACGTCGCCAGCCTTCACATGCGTGCCGGGATCAACCGACAGGATTGAGTCCACCGACAACAGATAGCGGGCTTCGCCACCCCTCGCCAGCTTGTGAACGCTGCCGTCCTTGTCCTTGACCACCATGGCAGGCTTCAAAGCCGTGCCGCGCTGGTTGGAACGCCAGTCGATGATCACGCGGTTGGTAATGCCGGTTGCTTCGTCGGCGATTTCGTTGAGCGAAACCCCATCAACAACATCCTCAAACTGCACAACACCATCAACTTCCGACAGCATGGGCCGGGTGTAGGGATCCCATTCGGCAAGCCGCACACCGCGTTTGACCATGTCGCCGTCATCCACAAACAGCCGTGTGCCATACACAACCTTGTGCACGGCACGTTCATTGCCCTTGGCATCTTCAACCACGATGGCAACGTTGCGCCCCATGACCATGAGCCGGCCTTGGCTGTCCTTCATCACGTTGCGGTTGCGGATGGTGATCTTGCCCTCGTGGTTTGATTCAACAAACGACTGGTCAAGAACCTGCGCCGTGCCGCCGATGTGGAAGGTACGCATGGTAAGCTGCGTGCCGGGTTCACCGATGGACTGGGCCGCGATGACGCCCACGGCCTCACCCATGTTGACAGGTGTGCCGCGTGCAAGATCGCGCCCATAGCACTTGCCGCACACACCGAACTTGGTTTCGCAGGTGAGCACCGAACGGATGCGGATTTCCGTCACCCCCGCCTTCTCGATTTTCTCTACATGCGATTCGAGCATTTCTTCACCGGCACGCACAATCACTGCGTTGGTGACGGGATCAACAACATCGGTTGCAGCAGTACGGCCGAGCACGCGCACGCCAAGCGAAACAATGGTTTCACCGGCATCAATGATCGGACGGGTGGTAATCGAGTTCTTCGTGCCGCAATCTTCCTGGCTGATAATGGCATCCTGTGCCACGTCAACCAGGCGGCGCGTCAGGTAGCCCGAGTTCGCCGTCTTCAACGCCGTATCGGCAAGACCCTTGCGGGCACCGTGGGTGGAGTTGAAGTATTCGAGAACCGAGAGACCTTCCTTGAAGTTGGAAATGATCGGCGTTTCAATGATCTCGCCCGATGGCTTGGCCATGAGGCCGCGCATGCCGGCAAGCTGCTTCATTTGCGCTGGCGACCCGCGCGCTCCTGAATGGCTCATCATGTAAACCGAGTTGATCGGCTTTTCACGGCCTGTCTTCTCGTCGATCTGGACGGCCTGGATACCGGCCATCATTTCTTCGGCGACCTTGTCGGTGCACTTGGCCCAGGCATCAACAACCTTGTTGTACTTTTCGCCCTGGGTGATCAGGCCGTCGATGTACTGTTGTTCATATTCCTTGGCGAGCTCACGCGTTGCACTCACCAGCTTTTCCTTGGCTTTCGGAATGACCATGTCATCCTTGCCGAAGGAAATGCCGGCCTTGTAGGCATTGTAGAATCCAAGCGCCATGATGCGGTCGCAGAATACCACCGACTCCTTCTGGCCACAGTGACGGTACACCGCGTCAATCATCTTGGAGATTTCACGTTTGGTCATCAGCTTGTTGCACAGATCAAACGAAATGTTGGTGGACAGCGGCAACAGCTCGCCAATCTTCATGCGGCCAGGGGTGGTGTCGATGATGCGGTTGATCACCTTGCCTTCCGGTCCCACTTCCTTCACCCGGCCCTTGATCTTGGTGTGCAGCGTGATAACACCCGCCGCCAATGCATGGTCAATTTCGGCCGTGTTGCCGAAAGCCTTGCCTTCACCAGCCTCGCCACCCCTGACGATGGAGAGATAGT
>JANMPF010000051.1:0-1510 GCA_031369725.1 Rhodobiaceae bacterium
GCTTCCGCGATCCGCGTCTTGGCCAGCTTGCCAAAACCGGTATTCACACCATAAATAGCCTCGCCCGTTTTGAGTAGCCGCGCCACCGTCTCAGCGCTCTTGATGATGAGGCCGCGGGCTTTCGTTGAAAGCCTGACGGAAACCGGTCCAGCCAGAACCGCCTTCACATGCGACAGGGTAATCGCGGTTTCACCAATGGTAATCGTCATGACAAGCGCCTCACTGTTTCCTTGAATCTTTTTTGAATGCGGTCTTCGGCAAAATGCTGGCGGTCTTTCACAACCTGTGCGCCGCCCACAATCACGTCTTTCACTGCTGCATTTCCGGCCGAAAAAATCCACGCATCAAGTGCCGCGTCGCCTTCGCGGCCAATCATCGGGCCGCAATCACCGTCCAGTACCGCAATATCGCAACGCCTGCCAACTTCAATTGAACCCATCGGTTGGTCAAGGCAGGCTGCACCCCCCTTAAGTACTGCATCAAATAATGTCCGCCCCGTGGAGGCCCCGGGCCGCAAGGCCAAGGCATTTCGTGTGGCGTCGCGCAGCCGCTGCGAATACTCAAGCAAGCGCAAATCCTCGGCAGGCGAAATCGTAATCTGGCTGTCACTGCCAATGGCAACCGCCCCGCCGTGGCTCATGAAAAGGTCAGCCGGAAAAATTCCATCGCCCAAATTGGCTTCTGTGGTGGGGCACAGGCCGGCAATCGCCCCCGTGCCAGCCAGCCAAATTGTTTCCTCTCTTGTCATGTGTGTTGCATGAATTGCACACCAGCGCCCAGAGACATCAAACTCTCCCCGCAAAAATTCAACCGGACGCTTGCCACACCAGGCCAGACAATCCTCAACTTCCTTTGTTTGCTCAGCCACATGGATATGAATCCGGGCATTTTCTGCAATACCGCCCAAAACTTCCGTCAAAAGCTCAGGCGTCACAGCACGCCAACTGTGAGGCGAAATGCCCAGGCGTCGCAACGGGTTAGCTGCACTCACGCGCGCCAGCGTATCGTAAATCCGCAAAAACCGTTTTCCGTCATTCACAAAGCGCCGCTGCCCGGCCGTTGCAGCCTGGCCGCCAAATCCGGAATAATTGTAAAGCGTTGGCAGCATTGTGATCGCAATGCCAGCCTGTTCGGCTGCTGCGAGACAGCGAAGTGACATTTCCGCCGGCTCAGCATAGGCTGAACCATCCGGTTGGTGGTGCAGGTATTGAAATTCACCCACGCAGGAAAAACCCGACTTCAGCATTTCCATATAGGCCTGCGCTGCGACCGCTTCCAGATCATCAGGAGAAAGCTTCAGCGCAAAGCCATACATCACCTCGCGCCACGTCCAGAAACTGTCGGCACCCGGGCCCGCCCGTTCGGCCAAACCGACCATCAGGCGTTGATGCGCATGCGAATGGACATTGGCAACCGCGGGGATGGCAATGCCGTCAATCAGCTCGCCACCTCTGCCACCCGTCCCAACACTGGAAATCATGCCCATGTCATCAACAGCAATAACCACATT
>JANMPF010000093.1:0-14763 GCA_031369725.1 Rhodobiaceae bacterium
TTGGGGAAATGCACGAGGTCAACCTGTGGCTTGACATTGGTCCATTTGAAATTCTTGAGTTCAGCCACCTGAATCTCATTGTCGAAATGGCCAATGTTGCAAACAATGGCCATGTCCTTCATTTGCTTCATGTCATCAAGCGTGATCACGTCCTTGTTGCCGGTTGCGGTTACGAAAATATCGGCAGTTCCGACAACATCCGCAAGCGTTTGAACTGAGAAGCCATCCATGGCCGCCTGCAATGCGCAAATAGGGTCAACTTCGGTAACCACCACACGCGCCCCTGAACCGCTGAGAGAAAGGGCTGAACCCTTGCCCACATCACCATAGCCGCAGATCACGGCAACCTTGCCGGCCATCATCACATCCGTGCCGCGACGAATGGCATCCACGAGGGACTCACGACAGCCGTATTTGTTGTCGAACTTCGACTTGGTGACACTGTCGTTCACGTTGATGGCAGGAAATGGCAATTCGCCTTTCTTCTGCATTTCATAAAGTCGGTGAACGCCTGTTGTGGTCTCCTCTGAAACCCCAATGATGGAGCTGCGCACTTTGGAGAACCAGCCTGGGCTCGCCTTCAGGCGCTTGGCAATTTCGGCATAAAGACATTCTTCCTCTTCGCTCTTGGGGTGGGCGATGAGTTTGGCATCGGTTTCCGCGCGGGCCCCCAGCAGAATGTAGAGCGTGGCATCGCCACCATCATCGAGAATCATGTTGGTGGTCTGGCCATCGGCCCATTCAAAAATCTTGGCGGTGTAAGCCCAATACTCTTTCAGGGTTTCGCCCTTGAACGCAAAAACCGGAATGCCTGCCGCGGCAATTGCCGCAGCCGCATGGTCTTGCGTGGAAAAAATGTTGCAGGAGGCCCAGCGAATGTCGGCACCAAGGGCTTTCAGGGTTTCAATCAGCACAGCGGTTTGAATGGTCATATGCAGCGAACCGGAAATGCGCGCACCCTTGAGCGGCTGGGCCTTGGCATATTCAGACCGCGTTGCCATAAGGCCCGGCATTTCAACCTCGGCCATGTCCAGTTCCTTGCGGCCCCATTCGGCAAGCGAAATATCAGCAACATGGTAATCAGAAAAAGCGGCCATGGGGTAAGCTCCGTTAAGGGTTGAAGCCCGAGCCTATAGCAGGGCAAATCGCCGCTTGCAATAATGATATAAAGAAATCTTTATATGTAATTTTGGGGGTCTAGAGCCAAAATTGACGGATTTCGCCCGTTAAGCGGATTGGCCGGATTCCATGAAAGCCTGGTTTCATAAACCCGCGTCGCAAGTGCATCATACATCACCAGACGGCCCGCCAGGCTCTCGCCAATTTCAAGAATTTCCTTAAGTATTTCCATGGCTTGCATGGCGCCCACAATGCCGGGAAGTGCCCCGATAATGCCGGCCTCCTCGCAAGCCGGAAACAGCCCGCGTGCTGGAAGGTCGCCAACAAAACACCGGTAAGTTGGCCATGGCTCACCTGAAGGCGACATTTCATGGGGCTTGTAAGTGGATATCTGCCCGTCAAATTGCCCAACCGCCGCCGAGACCAGGGTTTTCTTGGCAAAGTAACACGCATCGCTCACCACAAAGCGCGTGGCAAAGCTGTCGCTGCCATCAGCCACGATGTCGTAGTCCCTGATGAAGTCGAGCGCATTGCTGGCATCGATACGAACCCGGTGTTCAATAATCGCAGGGTGGGGATTAATCCCACCAATTGTGGCCAGCGCACTGGCGGTTTTATAATCTCCCACCCGCGCAGTGGTGTGAATGATCTGGCGCTGCAAGTTCGAAAGGCTCACCACGTCATCATCACAAATGCCAATGGTGCCAACACCTGCCGCTGCAAGATACAGCAAGAGAGGTGCACCCAGACCACCAGCTCCTATCACCAATACTTTTGCTTTGATGAGTTTGGCTTGGCCGGGGCCGCCAACTTCCGGCACCACGATGTGCCGTGCATAACGCTCAAGTTCTTCCGCTGACAACGCCATTAGCCAGTTCCCGATGAACCAAAGCCACCAGCGCCGCGCGCGGTTTCATCCAGTGTTGTGACCTCATCAAATCTTGCCCGGGTAACCGTCGCAATAACCATTTGCGCTATCCTGTCACCGCGCCTGATCACAAAATCGGCAGATCCATGATTGATAAGCGGTACTTTGATTTCACCGCGATAGTCACAATCGATGGTGCCGGGCGCGTTGAGAACTGTGACGCCATGGTTTGCCGCCAGCCCCGAGCGTGGCCGCACTTGCGCTTCAAAATTGCCAGGCAGTGCAATGGCAAACCCCGTGGGCATCAGGCATCGCGCACCGGGCCTCAACACAGTATCTTCAGTCGCGCGCAAGTCCATTCCTGCAGCACCGGATGTTTCATAGGCAGGCAATGGCAAACCTTCCGCATTGGCAAGCCGCATGATGCGAACCGGGGTCACTTTTTCGCCGCGAGCATGGTTGCGAGCCTGTCCATCAAACGGATCGCCACATCCTGTTTCGACTGGTGCTCCCATGTCTCTTCGCCTGCTGCCGAAACAAGCTGCACCGTGTTTTGGTCACCGCCAAAAATTCCGCGCGAAGGGCTAACGTCATTGGCAATGATGAGATCGCAACCCTTCGTCGTCAGTTTTTCGCGTGCATTGGCGAGCAGGTTTTCCGTTTCGGCGGCGAATCCAACAACCAGTTTGGGCCGCTTCGCTGTGGCCTTGGCGATGGTCATCAGGATATCTGGATTCTCGACAAACTTCAGCGTGGGCAAGCCATCCCCGCTTTTCTTTATTTTTTGGGGGGCTTGGGTGGCTGCGCGCCAGTCAGCAACCGCTGCTGTAAAAATTGCAATGTCGCAAGGAAGTTCCCGTTTACAGGCCGCCAGCATTTCAACCGCACTGGTCACCGGAATCATTTGTGTACCCGGCGGAATCGGAAGATCAACGGGCCCCGAAACCAAAATTGTTTCGGCGCCAAGGGCAACCGCAGCTGCGGCAATCGCATAGCCCTGCTTGCCGGAGGAATAGTTGGAAATGTAGCGTACAGGATCAATCGCCTCGCGCGTTGGCCCTGCCGTGATCAAAACTTTCTTTCCCGCAAGCGGTCGCGGCTTGGGCATCACCGCAGCTTCAATCGCTGCGACAATTTCTGTGGGCTCGGCCATGCGCCCCGGCCCATATTCACCACATGCCATCTCGCCGTCATTCGGGCCGACGACCAGCACACCATCACGTTTCAACTGCGCAAGATTGCGGGCGGTGGCAGGGTGGTTCCACATCCTAACATTCATGGCAGGCGCTATCAGCACCGGCTTGTCAGTTGCCAGCAGGGTGGTTGATGCCAGGTCATTGGCGTGACCATGAACCATTTTCGCCATGAGGTCGGCCGTTGCCGGAACCACAACCAGCAAATCCGCCGCCCGCGAAAATTCGATATGCCCCATTTCAGTTTCATCGGTGAGATCGAAAAGTTCCGTGTGAACCTTTTCGCCCGTAAGGCTTGCAACCGATAAGGGCGTTACAAATTCAGCCGCCGCCCGCGTCATGATACTGCGCACCCCAATCCCCTGCTTTTTCAGCAAGCGGATGAGCTCAAGCGATTTATAGGCGGCAATGCCGCCGCCAATTATAAGGAGAACCGTTTTTCCTGAAAGTGTAGCCATGAATGCAGCCTAGCAGAGAAAGTGGCCCCGATTAAAGCAGGGTTTTTACCGCGATAATGACCAGGGCAACCGCACCTGCCACCAGCGCATATCGTTGCACCCACATGGCCTTATGTTGGGTTTTTGCAAAGGAATTCAAGGTTTCCTGATCGAGCCGGACACCCCCTCCCTGCACGATTTCATTAACCACGTCTGGAAACATCAGCGCCAGGCGGCCAACTGCACCCGCACTGTTTGCCACATCCTCGATTTTGCCCACTGGCCCCAATTTGCGTTCAATCCAGCTTCGCACCACAGGTTCGGCCGTCACCCACATGTTGAGTTCAGGGTTCAGCGTGCGTGCAACACCTTCCACCACCACCATGGTTTTCTGTAAAAGCAGAAGCTGCGGCTGGGCCACCATGTTGAACTGGCCCGTCACCTCAAAAAGCTGGGTGAGCAGCCTTGCCATGGAAATCTCATGGGCCTTGAGCCCCAGAATGGGTTCGCCAATGGCGCGCAAGGCCTGCGCAAAGTCATTTGCGTTCTGGTCACGCGGCACATAGCCTGCATCAAAATGAACCTGTGATACCCGCACATAATCACGCGTGATAAAGCCATGGAGAATCTCGGCAAGGAACAGGCGCTCCTTCTCGTTGAGCCGTCCGGTGATGCCAAAATCAACTGCCGCAAGCTTGCCTGCATCATCAACAAATAGATTTCCCTGATGCATGTCGGCATGAAAGAATCCGTCTCGGATGGCATGCCGAAGGAAACTTTGAATAATGGTATCACCCAATTTCTTGAGGTCGAAGTGCTTTGCCTTGAGCGTGGCAATACTGGAAATCGGCGTGCCATCAATCCATTCCGTGGTGAGAACCTGCCGTGCTGTGCGCGCCCAATCCACTTTGGGAACGCGAAAGTCCGGGTCATCCCTGGTGTTCTCTGCCATCTCGGAAATCGCCGATGCCTCCATGCGCAAATCAAGTTCAAGCTTCATGGAATTCTCGAGCATTTCGACGGCAGCAACGGGCCGCAGGCGCTGCGCTTGCGTCGAGAAGCGCTCCATGTTGCGTGCCGCAAAAAGGAAACTGTCAAGATCATCGGCAAATCGTTGCTCAACACCGGGCCGCAACACCTTTACGGCAACATCAACACCTTCGGTGGTTCGCGCCCGGTGAACCTGCGCAATGGAAGCCGCCGCAACCGGTTCGCCAAATTCCGAAAAAAACTGCTCAACATCCCCCCCGAGATTGGCGCGTATCATGCCGCGCGCCTCAATCATGCTGAAGGGTGGCAGCTTGTCCTGCAACGCCTTCAGTTCAAAGGCACGCTTTGCCCCAATCACATCGGGCCGTGTCGCCAAAAACTGGCCCAGCTTGATGTAACTTGGACCGAGCGAAGAAAGCGCCAACGTAATGCGTGCCTGCATGTCGTCAGTCGGCCTTGATGCTCCAAGCCGCATGGCCCGCATTCCGGCCTGCGCAAACGACGGCAACTCGGCAACCTGGGTTTCTTGCAGAAAGAAATCATAACGCGCCATAACGCGCGCCGCCCGCGCCAGCCGCCACATGTTTTTCAAAGTTGAAAACATTAAATCCGCCACCCTGAATGAATGGCAACAATACCACCCGACAGGTTGCGGTAGGCACTGCGTGCAAAACCCGCAGCATCAATCATTGTCTTGAATTGTTCCTGCCTTGGAAACGTGCGGATGCTCTCTACCAGATAGCGGTAGGGTTGCCCGTCACCCGTCACCACCTTGCCTACGGCTGGAATGACAGTGAATGAGAAACTGTCATAGGCTTTTTGCAGAAGCTCCATATCGACGTGGGAAAATTCCAGGCATAGAAAACGCCCACCCGGCTTGAGTACGCGGTAAGCTTCCGACAGTGCGCGATCAATATGGGTAACATTCCGAATGCCAAACGCAATCGTATAGGCATCAAAGCTTTTGTCGGGGAAAGCCAGGCTTTCCGCGTTGCCCACGGTGAAATCGCATGACCCCAACAGTCCTTCGCGCGCGGCACGCGCCTGACCCTCACGCACCATATCCGGTGAAATATCTGCAATCGTGATGTGGGTTCCAGTACCTCCCGTCTTTGCAATGCGAAAGGCAATGTCGCCCGTACCACCCGCCACGTCCAGCACCTTGAAGGCGTGGTTACCGCGCGGTGGATTGAGCATGGCAACGAAATCATCTTTCCACAAGCGGTGCAGGCCACCCGACATCAGATCATTCATCTGGTCATAGCGGTGGGCGGCCTTGGAAAAGACCTCATTCACGAGCCCTTGCTTGTCGTTTTCACCCACCCGGCGAAAGCCAAAAGCCACATCTTTTTCAACTGGTTCACTCATAATCGCTCATCTTAAACCAAACAGCTCGCGAGTTCTATTGTAACTGGTGCCGCAACTGTTTTAATACTTAACAACAATGCCAGAACTTCCAGAAGTCGAAACCGTAATGCGGGGCTTAACCCCAGTTCTTGTGGGACGCCGCATTGAGAAAGCCGAAATTCGTCGTTCTGGCCTGCGGTTTGCTTTTCCCGATAGATTCGCGGACAAATTGGAAGGACGTGAGATCCTGGGTCTCACCCGCCGCGCCAAATACATTCTGGTGGGTCTCGATGACGGCAACCTCATTCTCATTCACCTCGGCATGACGGGGCGCTTCACGGTTCAGGGGAACAGGTCAAAATCATTCGGCGAGCTCTATCACAAAACTGAAGTGGCCGATAAAGGTTCGGGGCCCCATGATCATGTTGTGATTTGGCTCGATGATGGAGTGCGCGTGATTTATAATGACCCGCGCCGTTTCGGCATTATGGATTTGCTGCACGAAAGTGAATTGGCAACCCATAAGCTGCTGAAGGATATCGGCGTCGAACCGCTCGGCAATGCATTCAGCAGCGCCTATCTTGTTGAAAAATTCCGCAACAAGAAGGCACCCCTCAAAGCCGCCCTGCTGGACCAGCAAATCATCGCAGGCCTTGGCAACATCTATGTGAGCGAAGCCTTGCACCGATCTGGCCTTTCGCCCAGGCGCGCCGCCGGAACCCTGTCCCGCAAAGGCGACCGCCTTGATCAACTCGTGCGTCATGTGCGCGATATCTTGAATGAAGCCATCCTTGCCGGCGGCTCCACCTTGCAGGATTTTGCTGGAACCGACGGCAGCGAAGGTGCCTACCAACAGCGCTTTGCAGTTTATGACCGCGAAAACGAACCCTGCCAAAAGCCGGGTTGCGGCGGCATCATCCGTCGTATGGTGCAATCGGGCCGCTCCACCTTCTATTGCCCGACCTGCCAGAAATAATTGCGTGTGAAACCTGTCAGACGGGGCGGACTTCCACCACTTCCGGCACGAAATGGCGCAGCAGGTTCTCAATGCCATGCTTGAGCGTGGCGGTGGAACTCGGGCAGCCCGCACATGAGCCCTTCATGTTGAGATAGACAATGCCTTCCTTGAAGCCATGGAAGGTAATGTCGCCGCCATCCTGGGCAACCGCTGGCCGCACCCGGGTTTCGAGCAATTCCTTGATGGTGCCGACGAGCGCCTTGTCAGCCTCGTCAAAAAACTCGCCGCTTTGCGTGATGGTGATTGGTTTTTCGCCAGCCAGCATCGGCGCGTTGGACAGATAATGGTCCATGATATGGCCCAAAATGGCGGGCTTCAAATGCTGCCATTCACCTTCACCTTTGGTAACCGTAATGAAATCCTGCCCCAGAAACACGCCCGAAACGCCCGAAACCGTGAAAAGCTGCTGGGCCAAAACGCATTCATCCGCCTGGTCAGCCGCCCGGTATTCCCGCGTTGAACCCGGCAAAACCGGCTTTCCGGGGATAAATTTCAGGGTGGCAGGATTTGGCGTGGCTTCGGTCTGGATGAACATGATGTATTCCTCTAAGCCCTATATAGGCCTCTTTGGAGTGAATTCAAACTAGGAGGCGATATATCCTACAATTTGGCGAATTTCGGCCATGATGGGTTGGGCAATGGCGCGGGCGCGGGCCGAACCATCAGTGAGTACACTTTCCACATAATTGCTATCAGCTTGTAACCTCTTGATTTCAGATGCAATTGGCGCGAGCTTGGCGACGGCCAAATCCGCCAGGGCATTCTTTAAACCTGAAAATTGCCCACCGCCAAACTGGCCTAGAACTTCCGCTGCAGTGGTGCCCGAAAGTGCCGCGAAAATGCCAACCAGATTTTCAGCCTCTGGCCTGCCCTTCAAACCGGCGGTTTCCGAAGGTAAGGCGTCCACATCAGTTTTTGCCTTGCGGATTTTCTTGGCAATGTCGTCAGCCGAATCCGTCATGTTAATGCGCGATAAGTCAGACGGGTCAGACTTTGACATTTTTTTGGTGCCGTCACGCAGTGACATGACGCGTGTGGCTGGGCCAACAATGAAAGGCTCTGGCTGCGGGAAAAAGTCACCATTGAAACCAGATTCGCGAATTGAATCACCAAAGTCCCCGTTGAATTTGGCGGCAATGTCGCGTGCCAGTTCAAGGTGCTGCTTCTGGTCGTCACCGACAGGCACATGGGTTGCCTTATAGAGCAAAATGTCAGCTGCCATGAGATTTGGATAAACATAGAGCCCAACCGAGGCCTGCTCCTTGTCTTTTCCGGCCTTTTCCTTGAATTGCGTCATGCGGTTGAGCCAGCCCAGGCGCGCCACACAGTTGAAAATCCAGGCCAGCTCAGCGTGTTCGGCGACACGGCTTTGGTTGAAAATGATCGATCGCTTGGGGTCCAGTCCGCAAGCCAGATAGGTTGCCGTCACATCGCGGATGGCTTGGCGCAGCGCCCTGGGTTCCTGCCACAGGGTAAGGGCGTGCATGTCCACCACACAATAAATGCAGTCATTGGTTTCCTGCATTTTTACCCAGTTCAGCATCGCACCCAGATAATTGCCGAGGTGCAAATTACCCGTAGGCTGCATGCCAGAAAAAACGCGGGGGGCAAAAGGGGTCATCAACGAAATCCTATGAAATGAACAGGGCCGCCTTATGCCCGCAAATCCGCATCCTGAAAAGGCCTAGCGTTTTGTGGCAGCTTTCAGTTCGCCAAATGTCATGGCACCAGTGAAATGCGCCAATGCAAAGTAACTGGCAATGCCGCCCAAAACCAAAACCGCAAGACTCCACAGCGAAGTCATGAACGTGGCCGCATCCGTAAAGTTCGCCCGTAAAATCCAGAAGCCAAACAGCAACAAGCCACCCATCGTCAGCCCTGAAAACAAAATGCGCGGCAATTTCCGCTTAAGCCGCTCGTCAGGTCTGTAAAATCCTCTCAGCGCCAGTGTTATGCCCAGCATGGCGGCATTGAGCCAAGCCGCCAGGGTCGATCCTGCCGCAATTCCCACATGGCTAAAATAACGCGATAGCACAATGCTTCCCGCAATATTGGCAACCACGGACACAATGGCAATGCGCATCGGCGTTTTGGTGTCTTCGCGTGCATAAAAGCCGGGCTGGAAAACCTTGGTCATGGCATAGGCGGGAAGTCCCATTGCAAAAACCAGCACTGCAGGAGCAACCGCAAGCGTATCCGCATTCTTGAATGCACCATGCTCAAAAACCGTATGCAGGATGGCAACGGGAATTGCCATCAGGGCGATCGCTGCGGGAACCGTGAGAAACAGCGAAAGTTCCAGCGCACGGTTGCTGCTGTTCATGGCGCCAGCCGCATCGCCGGCGCGCAGTTTCCGCGACAGGTCTGGCAACAACACAACTCCGATGGCAACCCCTATGACGCCCAATGGCAATTGATACACACGGTCGGCATAGTAGAGATAGGCGACAGCATGGTCGATGCTGGTGGCAATGATCGTTGCGATCACCAAATTGATTTGCATGATGCCGCCGGAAATGATGCCGGGAACAGAAAGTACCAGAACCTTTCTCACATCATCAGTAAATTTGGGAAGCCGTGGGATAAGCGCCATTCCGGCGCGGCGGCAGGCAATAGAAAGCAGCGCATACTGCGCCACGCCGGCAATGGAAACACCCCAGGCAAAAATGTAGCCGGTGGTAGCGGTGTTGCCGGTTTGAAAATACCAGGCAACAATATTGGATGCGATCATCACAATATTGAGGAGAATGGGTGCGGCAGCCGCAGCTGTGAACCTGTTCAAACTGTTCAACACGCCAGATTGCAACGCGGTCAAGGACATGAACAGCAGATAGGGAAAGCAAATGCGGGTGAGTTCGATGGCAAGTTGCCGCTGTGCCAGGTCATCGGAAAACCCGGGGGCAAGCACATAGATCACCAGTGGCATGGCGATCATGACTATGGCACTGAAGACAAGCAGCCAGGCGAGCAACACAGAGAAAATTTCAATCGCAAATTGATGTGCGGCTTGCGGCCCCTCACCCTCCACCCTCTTGGCAAACTGTGGCACGAAGGCTGAATTGAAAGCCCCCTCCGCAAACAGGGCGCGGAACAGGTTGGGTAAGCGCTGGGCAACAAAGAAAGCTTCAGCGATGGCTCCCGTGCCAAGCGTAAAAGCCACCAGCTGGTCGCGCAAAAATCCCAGAAGGCGACTTACCATCGTAAGTCCGCCAACTGTTGCTGCTGATTTAAGTAGCGACATGGAAAGTAAACCCCTCAGAGGGGGTCTTTACCGCATTTTCACGCCTGTTTCGCAAGCTTTTCCTCTGCCGGCCGCAACACTTTCATCAGTTCCCGTTCAATTTGTGTATGGCGTCCCGGATTTACAATTTTCTCGCCCGTCAGGTCAGTCACATAGAAAACGTCGATGGCCTTTTCACCGAATGTGGTGATATGCGCCGATGCAATGTTAAGGCTCAAATGAAATAGCGCGTCGGTTAAATTATAGAGCAGCCCGATGCGGTCCAAACCATTGATTTCAATCACGGTGAAGCGATTTGAAGATTGATTGTCGATAATGACACGGGGTTCAACCGAGAAAGCCTTGATGCGGGGCCGGTTCTGGTTGGCACTGGCAACCGCATCTTTCAACCGCAGTTGCCCCTGCAATGATTTCCGGATGATCTCGGCAATGCGTTCGGCCCTGCGTTGTTCATCATCTTCCGTTGAAAATTCCCGCTGGATGAGAATGGTGTCCAGCGCCATGCCATCGGCTGTCGTAAAAATCTGTGCGCCCATGATATTGGCACCCGCAGCCGCACAGGCCCCGGTGATGAGCGCCAGCAATCGCGGATGATCGGGTGCGTAGATCGTAAGTTCGGTGATTGCCGTAAATGCGTCGGTAAAGATCTCGGTGACGACGCTGCGCGGTGTTGCGCGTTCAATAAGGGCCTGATGGGATATCTGCTTCTTTAAGTCTACATTCAGCCAATAAGCGTCATAATGCCGGGCCGTTGCGGCCTTGGCCTGGGCTTTTGACCACTTGGGGTAGTGCGAAATGAAATGCTTTTGCGATTCCAGCACCCGGTCGGCGCGTGTGCCGCCAATATGGCCTCCCGTCAAGACCGGTTCGGCTTCCGAATAGAGCGTGCGCAGCAGCTGTCCCTTCCAGCCATTCCAAACACCAGGCCCAACGGCGCGAATATCAACCACTGTGAGAATGAGCAAAAGCTTGAGCCTCTCGGGGCTTTGCACAATCTCGGTAAAATCGAGAATGGTCTTGAAGTCATTGAGATCGCGCATCTGGGCTGTTTCACTCATCAAAAGGTGATGGCGGATGAGCCAGGCTGTAGTTTCGGTTTCTTCCGGTGTTAAACCAAACCGCGGACCCAGATGGCGGGCAATGCGCTCGCCGGCAATCGAATGGTCTTCGGTGCGTCCCTTCGCAATGTCGTGCAAAAGGGTTGCCACGTAAAGCGATCGGCGGCTCTTGAGTGTTGGAAAAATTTTGGCGGCAAGCGGATGTTGCTCCGAAAGGGTGCCTTTTTCAATCGAAGCAAGTGCGCCTACGGCACGAATGAGATGTTCATCAACGGTATAGTGGTGATACATGTTGAACTGCATCATCGCAACAACCCGGCCAAATTCTGGAATGAAACGGCCAAGCACGCCGGCCTCATTCATCATGCGCAGCAGGGTTTCGGCTGAATTGCTGTTGGTGAGCATATCCAGAAACAGCGTATTTGCTTCCGGGTTTTTACACAGTTCCTTGTCAACAAGTGACAGCGACATGCGCACCGCCTTAAGCGCGTCGGGGTGGATTTCTGCTCCATGGGTACTGGCTATCGAAAACAGGCGAATGAGATTTACCGGATCGTCCCTAAAGGCGGTGGGTATGGCCAACGCAATGCGGCCGCTCTCGAACCGGAAATTCCTGTTCTCCTGGATTTTGCCGGAAGCGCGTGGCATGAAACGGCCAATCATGCGGCTGAGAACTGGAACATCCTTGACCTGCCGCGCCTCAAGGCTAGCACAAAAAATGCGCGTGAGGTCGCCAACTTCCTTGGCGATCAGGAAGTAGTGTTTCATGAAGCGCTCAACATTCCTGAGCCCTGCATGGGACTGGTAGCCAAGCCTGCGTGCGAGTTCTGACTGGCGGTCAAAACTCAGGCGATCTTCACCACGTCCGGAAACGAAATGCAGCTGGCACCGCACGGCCCACAGAAAATTCTCGCACTTCTGGAATCTCGCCAGCTCTTCATGGGTGAAAGCACCCTTGTCGGCAAGTTCTTCCGGTGAATTCGTGTCATAAATGAATTTCGCGATCCAGAACAATGTATGCAAATCGCGCAGGCCACCCTTGCCATCCTTCAAATCGGGCTCGACAAGGTAGCGGCTTTCGCCACTCTTGGCCAAACGCGCATCGCGCTCGGCCAATTTGTCCGCCACAAATTTTCGCGCTCCTGTTTGCACAATGTCACGGCGAAACATGATTTGCATGTGTTCGCTCAGCGCCTTGTTGCCGCAGATAAAGCGGGCCTCCAGGATCGAGGTGAGAATTGTGTTGTCGGTTTTCGCCAGCCGCACGCATTCCTCGCTGCTGCGTGTGGCATGGCCAACTTTCTGGCGGAGATCCCATAAGGTATAAAGAATAAACTCAATGAGCTTGCCGCTTGTTGCATCCTGTTTTCCCGGCAGCAGGAAGAGCAGGTCAATATCCGATCCCGGTGCAAGTGTGCCACGGCCATAACCGCCCGTCGCGATGATTGCCAATTCTGGGCCGGAAGCATTTGCAAAAATGCGGGAACGTAAAAACTCATAAAGGGTCTGAACGATTTCATCCTGCACATAGGCAAGATTCTTGGCGCATTGCGTTCCCTTGCCATCCTTCAGCAAGCGTCTTTCTGCCTCGACACGGCCGGCTTGCAAGACAATTTTGAGCAGATCTACGATTGCCGGGCGCAGTTTGACCAAATCGGAACCAAACCTTGCCAACGCGCCATCAAGATTTTTGCGAAAGGAGGAAACTTCAATCAACTTTTCGGGTTGTTGAATGGCAATCAGTGTCATTGCGTTTCTTCCAGCTTGGCTTTGACGGCATAGAGAAAAGCCAGAGCTTCACGCGGCGACATTTCATCTGGCTTTGCAATTGAAACCATGTCTTCGATTTCACTTTTCATGTGGCTCGGTTCATCAGCAGCATTCTGCGAAACGGCAAATAAAGGCAGATCGTCAACCAGCGTTTCACGCCGTGTTGCGCGCTCGCTTTTTTCCAGTTGTGCCAAAATGGCTGCTGCGCGTTTGGTAACGGCCTGCGGCAGGCCCGCCAGCTTCGCCACCTGAATGCCGTACGAGCGGTCGGCAACGCCTGCAACAACTTCATGCAAAAAAATGACCTCACCCTGCCAGTCCTTCACCTTGACGGTCGCATTGGCAAGGCCATCAAGCTTTGCCGCCAAGGCCGTCAGCTCATGATAATGGGTTGCAAAAAGCGCGCGGCAACGATTGGCTTCGTGCAAGTGCTCCACTGTTGCCCAAGCGATGGACAGCCCGTCGAATGTCGCCGTACCCCGCCCGATTTCGTCAAGAATTACCAGTGAATGTTCAGTTGCCTGATTGAGAATGGCCGCAGTTTCCACCATCTCAACCATGAAAGTCGAGCGCCCCCGCGCCAAATCATCGGCAGCACCCACGCGGCTGAACAGGCGGTCAACAATGCCAATATGAGCGTTCGTTGCTGGCACATAGGAACCCATCTGGGCAAGAATGACGATCAAGGCATTCTGGCGCAGAAACGTGGATTTGCCCGCCATGTTTGGCCCCGTGAGCAGCCACAGCCGCTTGCCATCGCCGGAAAGATCGCAGTCGTTGGCAATGAAGGCACCGTCACCCCTGGCCTGCAGCACACTTTCAACCACAGGATGACGTCCGCCGGAAATTTCAAAATTCCGCGAATGATCAATTCTTGGCCGCACATAGCGCCGCCGCTCGGCCAATTCGCTTAAAGCGGCAGCCACATCAATCGCGGCAAGCGCTGCCGCAATATTTGAAATGGCTTCTTTCACCGCGGCGACATTTTCAGCAAATCCGTTGAAGGTTTCGATTTCAATTGCAAGAGCCCGTTCTGCCGCCGAAGCGATGCGTTGTTCAAGCTGTGAAAGTTGAAGGGTGGTAAACCGCATCGCACTGGCAACGGTTTGGCGATGAATGAATTCTCCTGTGAATTTCGCATCCTGCAAAACTGGCGCATTTTGTGCCGTCACTTCGATGTAATATCCAATCATGTTGTTGTGGCGGATTTTCAAATTCCTGATGCCCACGCGTTCACAATACTGCGTTTGCAAATCGGCGATGATACGGCGGGTATCGTCACGAAGGCCGCGCGCGCTATCCAGTTCGACATCGTAGCCTTGACGGATAAAATTGCCGTCGCGGGCAAGCAAGGGTATTTCATCGGCAAGTCCCCGTTCGAGCTTGCTCACCAGCGCATGGGGAATTTTCCTGATGAGGTTGATGGCTGCTCTGAGGTTGGCGGGAAGCGTTTCGGCATTGAGAGGTGTCCCAATCGCCTCGGCGCAATTGAGGCCATCCCGAATGGCTGCCAAGTCACGCGGACCTCCCCGCCCGAGCGCCAGGCGCCCCAAGGCGCGTTCCAGGTCCGGCATGGCTTTAAGTCTTTGCCGCGTATTTTCGCGCCAATGGGAAAACTCGGCAAAGAACCTGATTTCATCAAGCCGCGCGTCAATGGCGGCTGCTTGCGCAAGTGGTTGCCCCAACCTGCTCATCAGCAGGCGCGCACCAGCCGACGACATT
>JANMPF010000117.1:0-1974 GCA_031369725.1 Rhodobiaceae bacterium
TGCCGCATTTTCCGTGGCAAGACAGGCACCCAGCGGAAAGCCGCCGCCAATGCCTTTGGCCACCGCCATGATATCAGGCGTAATGCCCGTCCACTCATGGGCGAAAAGTTTTCCCGTGCGGCCAATGCCACACTGCACTTCATCAAGTATTAAAAGCAAACCGCGCTCATCACAAAGCAGGCGCAAGGCCCGCAGGGTTTCGGCAGGAACCGGGCGAACCCCACCTTCACCCTGAATGGGTTCTATCAAAATGCCAGCGGTCTCCGGCCCGATGGCTGCCAGCAAGGCGGGCCCGTCACCAAACGGCACCTGGTCAAAGCCATCAACCTTCGGCCCGAAGCCTTCCAGATATTTTGCCTGGCCACCGGCCGCAATCGTGGCCAGCGTGCGGCCATGGAATGCGCCTTCAAATGTGATGATGCGAAAGCGCTCCGGCTGGCCTTTGGCAAAATGATATTTCCGCGCCATCTTGATGGCACATTCCAGCGCCTCCGCACCTGAGTTGGTAAAGAACACCGTGTCGGCAAATGTTGCATCAATCAGCCGCGTGGCCAGTTTTTCCTGCCCCGGCATCTGGTAAATGTTCGAGGTGTGCCAGATTTTTTGCGCCTGGTCTGTCAATGCCTTCACCAGATGGGGATGTGCGTGACCACAACTTGTAACCGCAACGCCGGCACCAAAATCCAGATAGGCTTCGCCTTCGGGGGTGAAGACGCGTGATCCCTCACCCCGCTCGAAACTGACGTTTGCGCGGTTGTAGGTGGGCAGAACTGCTGTGATCATCTCATTTAACCCTTGGTCCAAAGCAAAAAGCGCCGCTCAGGGAACGGCGCGAATTGTTAAATACCCCTTATAAGTGCATGATTGCATAGGGTCAATTGCGTTGCGTTGGGGTCCCCGTCAACCTGAGTCAAAACAGCGCATGGACGGCTCATTCATTCGGATTCATGATGCTGTCAAGGTTTTGTTAACCAAAAGACGGCGCTGCGATTATCTGGGGAAAACATAAAAAACTCCGGTATCGATTATTGAGTTTCGGTTACCGCGTATAGTAGTGTCCGCTCGTTAGAGCTACGACATGTAGCGTTCCATTGTCAGGTTGAGCGTTAATGCGTTGAATTCAGGATTCAGCGGATGAAGAGGGATTCGAAAGTGAACGACATGCCAACACAAGTTGCCGGAATTGATAAAATGCCATGGACCGAAGAGCGCGTCGAGCTGCTCAAAAAGCT
Organism: Rhodobiaceae bacterium; assembly: GCA_031369725.1. GTDB lineage: Bacteria > Pseudomonadota > Alphaproteobacteria > Rhizobiales > Aestuariivirgaceae > Aestuariivirga. The sequence goes on from JANMPF010000117.1 coordinate 1,233, forward strand.
GTGGACCGAAGGGCACTCTGCCTCCCAAATCGCCGCAAGGCTTGCCATGGGTGTGACCCGCAACGCTGTGATTGGCAAAGTTCACCGCTTGAATCTTTCAGGCAGGGTGACGCAACCCCGCTCGTCAGAACCGCGCGCTCCCCGCAAAACCCGCGAACCCAGCCATCCTGGCCGCCCCACCGGTTCGCCTTCCATGCCGAACACCGGCAATGCCGCCCTGAAAACCTTCGCCCGCGCCGAACCCCTGCAGCGCCAAATTGCCTTGCCTGAGCCACAGCCTTTACGCCTTGTGGATTTGCCAAAGGGTGGCCGCGTGACAATCCTGCATCTCTCAGACAAAACCTGCAAGTGGCCAATCGGCGATCCGGGTTCGGAAGAGTTCTGCTTCTGTGGCCATAGCCCGCGCGACAAGTCCCCCTACTGCGAATACCACGCCCGCGCTGCCTACCAGCCCATGCAGGACCGCAGGCACCGGAAGTTCGGGTAAAAAAACACGCCATGGTCGAGCCCGACCCGACCACCCAGCAGTTGCAACAAGTTCAAAGTCTGGTTGGTCGGGTCAAGCCCGACCATGGCGAGAGAGTTGGGGTAGTCCTAAGCAACGCCGCCAAAGCGTTCGTCGAAAGCGTAACCCATGCTGCGTACCGTGCGGATGGGGTCGGTTTCGCGGCCGCGCTGCAGGGATTTGCGCAAGCGCCCCACATGCACATCAACCGTACGCTCGTCCACATAGATATCGCGG
>JANMPF010000121.1:0-4515 GCA_031369725.1 Rhodobiaceae bacterium
TCCTGGGTGGCGTTCGACATATTTCCCGCATGTACGCGAATCGCGGCCATGGATTGGGCCAACCGCTTGAAGGCAACGCCGCTGCGGGCCACGCGCAAATACCAGTCCCAATCCCAATAAAACGGGAGTTGTTCATCGAAGCCCCCAAGCTTGTCGTGGAGTGTTCGGGCATAGCACACCGTGGAAATTAAAATGTTGTTGTTGGTTTCAAGCGAGATCGCATCCGCATCGAAGGCAAAGGGAACGTCTTTGCTGCCATCGTCAAACACCAGTGTGCCATCGGCGAATACAAAGTCAGTTTGCTTTTTTAGAATTTCCCGGGCGCGCGACAGAAAGTCCTTTTCCGTCCACCAGTCATCATCATCGAGAAATGCCATGCTATTGCCTTGTGCCGCCGCCACGCCGAAATTGCGCGCCGGCACTGGACCCCGTTGCTGATTGGACAGTATTTTTATGCGGCCATCGGTGAAGGCGGGGAGCGCAATGTTGCCATCATCAACAATGAGAATTTCCAAGCTGACATTTTGTTGCGCCAGCACGCTTTCAACCGCCTGCACCACATATTGCGGGCGGTTGCGCGTTGGGATGATGACGGAAAAATCCACCGGCAATTACTTGAGAAAGTCCACGTTGGGATAAGCCACGGGCTCCTTCGGCGTGAGGAAATAGCGCCGGAAAATTTCGCGGTAGCCATGCATGATGTAGCCATGGTTGTCCTTCAACAGCTGCTCGCGTTCGGCCCGGTAATAGGCGGGTAATTTATACCATGCCATGCGGGGTTTTGTGTGGTGGGCAAGATGCAGATTGTTGTTGAGAAACATGAGCGACAGCAGCGGGGAAGATTCAACAACGATTGTGCGTTCACCCAAATCTTCCACTGCCTGATGTTCGCAGAATGAGCGCACCAGGGAGAACGCAATGCCGGGCCAGGCAAACATCACGAGATAGGCCCACACGGGAATGCCACAGACATAATAGGCATAGGCCAGTGTTACGGCGCAAGCCGGGATGTGCACGGCCCAACACCGCACCGACGACCAGTCACCCTTGAGAATTTTTTTGAAGTCATCAATCCAAAACCGAATGGTGCCGATGATTGGCCCCAGCACCATGCGGCCCGCCAGCGTGTTGTGAATGGTGTAGAGTTGCTTCATGGGTGCAGGCAGTTGCGCCCAGTCATCCGGCAGCATGTAGTAGGATTCAGGATCGAGCGCGGGGTCAGTCAAATGGTCGTCATTGTGGTGGATGAGATGCAGCTTGCGGTAGCGCCGGTAGGGGAACCAGAAACTGGGATTGATGTAGACCATCGCTTCATTGAGCAATGCATTGCGGGTGGGGTGGCCGTGCAGCGCTTCATGTTGCAATGATCCGTGCAAGGCAATGAGATAACCCGCCATCGGCATGATCAGCCAAAACGGCAATGCATGGTAAAACCACATCAGGAGGCCAAGCCCGCCATAACACAAGATCACCACAGCGATGGTTGGCCATTCAACTTCACTGGGTTTTCCATGGGCGATTTCAGATGGTTGTTGCATGATTGAGGGATATTGGGCTTTGCTGTGCTGCGCAAGAGCATAGGAAATTCACCCCATGATAGCCTCGCTTCCCATGTACGACTGGCCCGAAGTCCGCGCCCCAACCGATGCCTGGTGGAAAGGTCTGGCATTGCATTTGGGTGTGAATATTGGGCTTGATCGCGGCCTTGACCATGTCGCCGCATGGCGGCGCCAGGACCTCACCTTCAGCCAAACCTGCGGCTATCCTTTAACCCATGAATTCAAAGGTTTGCTAAACTATATTGGCACACCACATTACGCCGTCACCGGCTGCGAGGGTGCCAATTACTGCAGCATGATTTTGGCTCGCCAAAACCAGCCACTGGAAAGTTTCAGGGGCGCCACCGCTGCCGTGAATAATCCTGATTCCATGTCTGGCATGTTGGCGCTGCAACTCGTGTTTGCGCCATTTGCAAAGCATGGGAAATTCTTTTCAAAGACCATTTTGTCAGGTGGCCACGTCAATTCGATGATTGCTGTGCGCCAGGGCCTGGCCGATGTTTGCGCCATTGATGCCGTCTGTGTGGCCATGGCTGAACGCTATCGCCCGGACTATTTGCAAGGCCTGGTGGAGGTTGCCCGCTCACCGCTTGTGCCGTCACTTCCCTTTGTGACACGCAAGCACAACATCGACGTCATGCGCCAGTCACTGGTTGCGGCATTCCATGATGAATCCCTGCATGAGGCGCGTGACCAGCTCTTCCTGAGTGGCCAATCCGTGCTTTGCCCAAATGCCTATGAGCGTATCACCGATCTGGAACATGACATGCAAAAGACTGGAGGCTTGGACTTGTCATGACTGTGCCAAAACAGGTTATTTCCGTTTTGGCATGACTTCATCAGGCGAAATGCGCGTCTTCACAAATTCCTCGCGCAATTCGCAATGCAGCGATAGGGAATGGAGTTTGGGGTATTTTTTGGCAGGAAAGGCTTCTGGCACCCGGAGTTTTACATAGCCAATCATGCAGCCGATGGTGACGTCGGCCTGGCTCATGTGCACATCGGAAAACCACGGGGAGCCACAACCCTTTTCCAGCTCCACAAGTCCGGCAGTGAGTTGCTTGAGGCACCGCTGCTCCCAATCCGTGCACAGCATTTTGCCGGGATGAAAATAACGCTCATAAGTGACTTGGCCAGCCTTTTCAGCGGTGCCACAAGCAAGCGCCACAGCTTGCAGTATTTTGCGGCGCTCCGGCCCATGGGGTGGTGTGAGGGCACGCGCCGGACCGGCAATCTCATCAAGATAATCCAGGATCGCCCAAGAATCGATCAAAGTCTCTCCCGTTCTCAATTCAAGCGAAGGAATGCGAATGAGCGGATTGATGGCCTGCATTTTCCTGGCATGGCTGAACACTGAAATCGTATTGCGCTCAAACGGCATGTGAAAGTGGTGCAGGGTAACTGCCACCCGGCGCACAAACGGCGAGTCATATTGGCCAACGAGGATCATGAAAAAGAGTATTGCCCAAATAAGTTTGACGGTCCAGCCTCGCCGCAAAGCTCCACAACTATCCGTCATTCCGGCTTTCTGTTTAGCCCGGGGACATAGCTGACACATGTTCGGAGACATGGTTGACACTTTTTCATGGGGAGAGGCAAATGGTTTTGATGAGGTTTGCGCCGAAGTAGATGCCGTATGTGCCATCGACAGCATGCGGCCGGATGGCAAGGTGTTCGCCTTGGAAGGCTCTGGGTACAATCCAGTTTTTGCCCTTGAATGAGATCGTGGCTTTGTTGGATGGGAGTTTACGAAGGGTTTCGCCTTCGCCATATTCGGGCTGCGGCAGCTTTTCGGGCATGCTGCGCAGGGATGGGCGGTAACGCTCGGCGGGACGCTTGAGATCAATGCCCTGATGCGGCCGCTCGTGGTTGTAAATGCCGCGCCAGTGATTGAACACGTGCTGGGCCTCAGACATGTTGGCAAGCGGGCGCATGGCAAAAACCTCGTCATCCATGCTGCGGTGGAAGCGCTCATTCTTGCCGCGGCTTTGCGGATGATAGGGGCGGGCATGAATGAGCTCAATGCCAAGCTTGAGCAGCCAGACCCCAAACTTGGTCCACTCGCCACCCTGGCTGTCGCCCCACGGATTGCCATTGTCCACAAAGAAAGCCTGTGGCAGGCCATAATGGCGAAACACGCCTGTGAGCTGGGTTTTGACAGTGATCCCAGTCTCATTGCCACAAGCGCCAATGCACACAGCATAGCGTGAGTGATCGTCAATCACCGTTAAGGGATACAGCCTTTCACCATTGCCAAGGGTTGATGATCCCTTGAAGTCCATCTGCCACAACTCATTGGGTTGTGGCCGTTCAAAGCGTTGGTGTGCCGGGGCCCCGCCGCGTTTTGGAAAGATCCGTTCATGGCGCACCAGAATGGCATGCACTGTCGAGGTTGCAGGCACTTGCAAGCCTTGCCGCTCCAGCACATTGGCAATCTTGCGCGCACCCCAGGCCGGATGCTGATCGCGCACGCCAAGTACAGCCTGTTCCATCGCCTCACAACAGCGCAGCGGATTGCTCAACGGCCGGCGTGAGCGATCGGCAAAATCACCACCCGTGAGCGCCCGGTCCAGCCACTTATAACCCGTCTCCGCACTCACCTCAAAGCGTCTGAAAAGTTCGCGCCTGTTAGCGCCTTCCATCATCGCCAACCGCACAAGTTCTTGCCGCTGTTCCATCACTGACACCGCCTTCCAAGTCATGATCAACCCTCCCGCACCATTGCGAAAAAGTGTCAACCATGTCCCCGAACATGTGTCAGCTATGTCCCCGGGCTAAACATTTCGTCGGGATGACAAATCTTCGTCGTCAGGCCACGCCGCCAAAGCGTTCGTCGAAAGCGTAACCCATGCTGCGTACCGTGCGGATGGGGTCGGTTTCGCGGCCGCGCTGCAGGGATTTGCGCAAGCGCCCCACATGCACATCAACCGTACGCTCGTCCACATAGATATCGCGG
>JANMPF010000126.1:0-2806 GCA_031369725.1 Rhodobiaceae bacterium
GTGAGCATGATCAAGGTCAGCATGGGAAACACGATAAGCAGCAAAAGGATGTTCCACAGCTTGTAAGGAGCTGCAGGCATGAGCATGGGAATGAGCAGGATTGCACCGGTGACGAAACACACATTCACCCGCCAGCGCTGGTCGATGGGGTAGAAGCCATAAATCCATTGCGGCAGCTTGGCGTAAATCATCGGCCAGCAGGCACCCATGTTTTCCGCCAGGCAGGCTTCCCGGCTGGTGCCGGTCCAGGCCGCACGGACAAAGGCAAAATCAACAACCGATACGATCAGCCACAGCAGGAAACCACCAAACACAACCGTGACGATTGTGCTGCCGATTGATGAAAACAGGTTTTTCAGCACCCAACCCTGCACTCCCACGAGGTTTGGTGGCGGCGGAAGTTTGGGCGCATCGTCTTCGCGCACATAGCCAATAGCTGATGGGGAAGCAGTCATGGCATCACCTCTCCACCAGTTTCATGCGGTTGTTGAACCAGTTCATCAACAGCGAGGTAAGCAGGCTGAGGGACAGATAAACCAACATCCACAGACTGACGATTTCAATGGCCTTGCCCGTCTGGTTCAAAACCGTGCCGCCGGTGGCAACAAGATCCGGGTAACCGATGGCAACAGCCAGTGAGGAATTCTTGGTAAGGCTGAGATAGGTACTGGCCAGCGGCGGGATAACCACGCGCATGGCCTGTGGCACAACCACCAGCCTGAGTGTTGAGCTGTTGCCAATTCCCAGGGCATGGGCTGCTTCGGTCTGCCCGTGGCTCACAGAAAGCACGCCTGCCCGCACTGCCTCAGCAATATAGGTGGCCGTATAAATTGAAAGCGCAAGGAACAGTGCGATGAATTCAGGAAGTACCGCCAAGCCGCCGGTAAAATTGAAGCCGGTGAGTGCCGGAAATTCCCATGTCAACGGAAATCCCGCGACAACAAAGCCAAGCAGCGGCAGGCCGATGATCAGCGCCAGGGATGTTAAGAACACCGGGAAGGTTTGGCCCGTTGCGGCCTGCCTTGCTTTTGACCAACGCGCAATGGCAATTGCAGCCACGATCGCTACAACCAGTGCCACCAAGCCGATCCACGCGCCATCGCCAAACAGCGGCTTTGGCATCATCAGTCCCTTCTTGGACAGAAACAACGAACCAAAAAGGCTGAAGGCATTCCTGACGTCAGGCAGCGGCTGGCGAATGGCGCTATAGAACACGAAAATCCACAGCAGCAAAGGAACATTGCGGAAGACTTCAATGTACATCGTGGCAATGCGCGATGCCAGCCAGTTCTTCGACAGTCGCATCAGGCCAACCACAAATCCAATGAGTGTGGCGGCAATGATCGACAGGAATGAAATCAAGACCGTATTGAGGAATCCCACGTAAAGTGCGGTTCCGAAATTTGAGGCGCTGCTATAGGGCACCAGGGTTTGAATGATGTCAAAGCCCGCCGTCCGTTTCAGGAAGGCGTAGCCAAAATCCTTGTTCAGCTTCTGCAGGTTTGAAATGGTATTGTGGACAATCTCGTAAGCGAGAAACAAAAGCACGATCACCAGTGCGGCCTGAAAAAAGAGGGCACGGATTTTTGGATCATTCCAGACAGAAACTTTAGGCACGTCACGCGCCTCAACCGCGACCGTCATGTCAGCATACCCTTCCCCTTGGTTCAAGCCGGTTATCCGGTCTCTTTTGTTTGCAAAAAAAATGTGAGGGGCCCGGTTAGGCACCGGACCCCTGAATATCGGCTAGCGGATTGGTGGGGCGTATTGCAGGCCACCGGCATTCCACAGGGCGTTTTTGCCGCGGGCGATTTTCAATGGCGTCGACGCGCCAACGTTACGCTCGAAGATTTCGCCGTAGTTGCCAACAGCCTTGACAATGTGAACAACCCATTCTTCGTCAAGGCCAATGCCTGTACCAAAGCCGGCAGCAGTGCCATCGGCATTCTTGACACCAAGGATGCGCTGCATTTCAGGGTTGGTTGAAGCCTTCATTTCTTCAACATTAGCCTGGGTGATGCCGAATTCCTCAGCCGTCAGCAAGGCATAATATGTCCACTTGATCACATTGAACCAGGCATCGTCACCTTGGCGCACGACCGGACCCAATGGCTCCTTCGAAATGATTTCCGGCAAAATTATATGGTCTTCCGGCACCTTGAGCGCCAGACGTTCGGCATAAAGGCCAGACTGGTCGGTTGTGAAAATATCACAACGGCCCTCGTCATAGGCTTGCCGAACCTGGTTGGCATCTTCAATGGCCACAACCTGATATTTCATGTTGTTGGCCTTGAAGTAATCAGCAAGGTTCAATTCGGTTGTCGTACCCGTGTTGGTGCAAACCGTGGCGCCGTCAAGCTTCAGGGCGGAATCAATTTTCATCGACTTGCGCACCATGAAGCCTTGGCCATCATAATACATCACCCCGGCAAACTTGAGGCCAAGCGATGTGTCACGGCTCATCGTCCACGTGGAGTTGCGCGACAAGACATCAACTTCACCCGATTGCAGCGCGGTAAAACGCTCCTTGGCCGATAATGGCGAGAACTTTACCTTGGTGGGATCATTGAAAATTGCGGCCGCAACGGCGCGGCAGAAATCCACATCCATGCCGGTCCAGTTGTTGTTGGCATCGGGATTGGAAAATCCGGCAAGGCCCTGGCTTACGCCACATTGAACAAAGCCCTTGGTCTTTACATCATCAAGCGTGCCGGCGGTGGCGGCAGTTGCAGCAACCAGGCAGGTTGTGGCACCCAACACGAGGCCTAAAAGTTTGCGTTTCATATTTTTACGTTCCCTCTGAAAT
>JANMPF010000129.1:0-10684 GCA_031369725.1 Rhodobiaceae bacterium
CTTTATTCCGGGCCGGGAACTCACCTGCGCCGTGATGGGCGACGTGGCGCTGGGTGTTATCGATATTGTTTCCAAAGCGAAATTCTATGACTACCGCTCCAAATATGCACCCGGTGGCTCACAACACATTTTGCCGGCTGACATTCCAGCTGATGTTTACCGCAAGTGCCAGCAATATTCGTTGCTGGCCCACCTGGCCTTGGGGTGCCGGGGTGTCAGCCGTGCGGACTTCCGTTATGACGATACACCGGGTTCGAACGGCGAGCTCATCCTTCTTGAAATCAATACACAGCCAGGCATGACAGGAACGTCGCTGGTGCCGGAACTTGCGGCCCATTCAGGGCATTCATATGAGGAGTTGGTGACATGGATGGTCAACGACGCATCGGTCAACCGATGACAAAGGACAATTTGCGGACATATCGCAGGCAACAGGCTGGGTTCATGGCATTTTGCCAAACCAGACGTGCGCGGTTTGCAGCTCGCGCAGGTGCTGTGATGTTCCTCGGCGTGACAATCATGCACGCTGTCATGCTTGGCGGATATCTCGACTACCCCAACAGCCCGTGGCTTAAAATTCCCGGAAAACTGTCGAGCGTGGTTGGAATGGCCGCTGATGACATCCGGATCAAGGGGTTGGTTCATCAGGATCCTGAGATGGTTCTTGCAGCGCTTGGCATAAAGCCAGGTGGCAGCCTGGTTGGCTTTGATGCTGCCACTGCCAAGCAGTTTTTGGAAGATTTGGATTGGGTCGCGTCGGCAAAGGTGCAGCGGCTGTTTCCCAATCAGCTCGAAATATCGGTGGTGGAACGGGTACCCTTTGCCGTTTGGCAGCGCGGCGGTTCTTATTATGTCATTGACCGCAGCGGGTCTGCCATGAGCAATTTGGCACCGGGTGCCATGCCGTCACTTCCGCTGGTGACAGGTGAAGGGGCGCAATTTGAGGTCGAAGGACTTGTTAACCAACTGGAAGCCACTCCTGATTTATCATCGAAAGTGAAGGCTGCAGCCCGGGTGGGGCAGCGGAGGTGGAATCTTTATCTCGACAACGGCATCACGGTTCTTCTGCCCGAGAAAGATGTGGCGGCGGCATTGGCGCAATTGCAGGCGCTGGAGAGGCGCCAACACTTGCTTTCCAAGGGCGTCAAGAGTGTGGATATGCGGTTTGCGGGGCGGGTGATTGTGGGAATTGCCCAGCTTGAAGAAGCCTCAGCTGAAACCACCAGGGCAAAGCTTGAGCAGACGAACTAGCTTGGTTGAGCAGGAAAGTGTTGGGTTATGACAGTGGTGCAGTTGCATGGGAATTCTTCGGGACGAAACACAACATCCGACAGGCGCAGCTTAATTGCAGCCCTGGACATTGGCTCATCCAAGATTTCCTGCCTGATTGCCGAAACGGTTGCCGCCAAACACAAAATGCCTGGCGGAAACGAGCGCATGTCACTGCGTATCCTCGGCGTTGGCCACCAGCTTTCGCGCGGTGTGAGGTCGGGTGCCATTATCAATGTCGATGAGGCAGAACGGGCAATCCGCCTGAGTGTTGATGCAGCAGAACGCATGGCACAACGGTCGATTTCGGAAGTCTATGTGAATGTTTCGGGCGGCCGTCCGCAGTCCACCTGCTTTACAGGCCACTGCGCCATCCTTGGCAATGCAGTTTGTCCGCGTGATCTTGATGCGGTTATTGCCGCAGCGGTTTTGCAAATCACCCCGGCGCGCCGCACAGTATTGCATCTCGCACCCATTCAATATCAACTCGATGATGCGAGGGGAATTTCGGCACCACTTGGCATGCATGGTGAACGCTTGAGCGTTGAAATCGGCGTTGTGACTGCCGAATCGGCGCATTTGCGAAATCTGGCATTGGCGGTGGAGCGCGCGCACCTTTCCATTGGCGGCTATGTGATAGCTCCCTATGCGGCCGGCAAGGCGGTGCTGGCTGAAGATGAAATGGCGCTTGGCGTCATTCTCATTGAAATGGGAGGGGCCACCACCGGCATTTCGATTTTCCATGAGGGAAGCCTTATATTTGCCGATAACATTCCCATCGGCGGCATGCATGTCACCAATGATATTGCACGTGGGCTATCAACAACGGTTGCCCATGCTGAACGGATGAAAAACCTTTGGGGCAGTGCGCTTTCGACCAGCGCCGACGAACGGGAAATGCTGTCTGTACCCCTATTGGGCGAGCGTGGCGTGGATACGGTCCACAAGGTGCCGCGCGCTGTTCTCACCGGTATCATTCGCCCGCGCATTGATGAAATGTTTGAAATGGTGCGTGACCGCTTGCAGCACTGTGCGGTGGCGCATCTGGGGGGGCAGCGGGTTGTCCTGTCAGGCGGGGCAAGCCAACTCGCAGGGGTTCGCGAAGTAGCTGCCATGTGGCTTGACAAGCAAGTTCGGCTTGGCACGCCTGCACCCGTTTCAGGGTTGCCGGATGCCGCGCGCAACCCCGGGTTTTCGGTGGCCCTTGGCCTTCTGGCCTACGGTTTGAAGCCTGACCGGCACTGCACCATGCCCGCACGGGCAGCGACGAGTCTGGCGCGAGCCCAACAGGGCTACGTAAAGCGCGTCGGCCGCTGGATTGCCGACAGTTTTTAAATAATTCCAAATGGCGTCCTGGATTGCGCTCACCCCCTCATTTGGCGGTTTTCTACCCCTTGAATCAGTTTGAGACGAAAATTAATTACTGTTGACGGGCTTGGTTAGCGGCTTGTTAACCATTTGTTATTGTTTGAGTAACAAAGATGGCGAGGGAAATCAATTCCGGAAGCTGTCATGACAATCAATCTCAACATACCTAATCTCTCAGAATTGAAACCACGGATCACCGTTTTCGGTGTGGGTGGTGCTGGCGGAAACGCTGTCAACAACATGATCGAAAGCCGCCTCGAAGGCGTCGAGTTTGTGGTCGCCAATACCGATGCACAGGCACTTTTGCAAAACGCTGCCACGCGGCGGGTGCAAATGGGCACCGCTCTGACGCAGGGTTTGGGTGCAGGATCGCAGCCACAAATTGGTGCAGCCGCCGCTGAAGAAGCGCTTTCGGAAATTCTGGATTATCTCGCGGGTTCCCACATGGCCTTTATCACCGCAGGCATGGGTGGCGGGACTGGCACGGGTGCTGCGCCAATCATTGCACGCGCCGCAAAAGAGCAAGGCATTTTGACGGTGGGTGTGGTCACCAAGCCGTTTCATTTTGAAGGCATTCGCCGCCAACAGACAGCCGAGCGCGGCATTGAAGAACTTTCCAAATATGTTGATACGCTGATTGTCATTCCGAACCAAAACCTGTTCCGGGTCGCCAATGAAAAAACCACCTTTGCTGCCGCATTCGCGATGGCTGACCAGGTGCTCTATTCGGGCGTTGCCTCGATTACCGAACTGATGACAAAAGAAGGCTTGATCAATCTCGATTTTGCCGATGTTCGCGCCATTATGAGTGAAATGGGCCGTGCCATGATGGGTACGGGTGAAGCCACCGGCGAAAAACGCGCCATTGAGGCGGCTGAGGCGGCCATTTCCAATCCCTTGCTCGATGATGTTTCCATGCGTGGTGCGCGCGGACTGTTGATTTCCATTTCCGGTGGCCCAGATCTTACACTTTATGAAGTGGATGAAGCTGCAACCCGCATTCGGGAAGAAGTTGACCCGGAGGCCAATATCATTCTGGGTGCCACGTTCGATGACTCACTTGAAGGCACCATGCGGGTTTCCGTTGTAGCCACAGGTCTTGCACAGGAAGCACTTAGCGGTGAGCATGCATCAGACAGCCAGGCGGTAATTTCGGAGCCACCTAAAACTGTTGTGGGCTACACTGGCAAGGCCCAAACTGCGATCCCCCGCGCGGTAACGCCAGCACCGATGGTGCAACGGGTTCAAGCGGCGGCGGCGTCCAGGGCCGCTTTGCCAATCGTAGAAGAAATTGAAGAACAGGCACCAATGCCAGCGCCGGCGCGTGGCCAGCGCATTCCGCCGATTGAAGATTTCCCGCCCATTGCGCAAAAGCAAATTGCCGCCCAGCAAAACCGCATTGAGCACATTGCCGAACATGCAGCACGCAAGAAAAAGGGTCTGTTTGAACGGCTTGCCAATGTTGGTTTGGGACGCAGGGATGATCCGGTTCCAACCGCGCGTGAACCGGTGATGGCGGTTCGCTCAGAACCCAAGATGCAGGCTGCCAAGCAGCACAAGCCAACACAGCCTGAACCACTGAGCTATATTGATCCTGCACTTGATGATGACCAGTTGACAATTCCGGCCTTCCTGCGGCGCCAATCCAACTGATTGATTGTTAATTCAGCCACGAAACCCGGCGGTCACATTTCTGCCGGGTTTCGTGCTTCTAACGCTATGCGCTTCACGTTCTGGCTGCAATGGTCTAGGGTTGTGGGCGCTTATGGGAAGCAGGACCATTTTTCACATGTATTTCGCCACCAAGAATCCCGTTGTTCAAACACGCGTGTGGTTTACCCAAAGCCTGTTGGCGGGCGCTGTTGCAGTGTTGCTGGCAGGCTGTGCCTCGTCGGGCATGATGAGCGATTTGCTGGGCGGCAAGTCGTCGTCGACGAGTGCTGCATCGGCAGGTGGTGCCATGAGCCCGGATTTGGCAGCGGCCGGCCAAGGCGATCCGGTGGCCGATCTCTATAATTCCGGTCTCGACAAGCTTCATGCGGGCTCCTACAAATCGGCAGCCAAGAGTTTTGCCGAGGTTGAACGCCAACATCCCTATTCAAAATGGGCCACCAAGGCGCTTCTTATGCAGGCCTTCGCGTATTATCAAAACAATGCCTATGATGACGCCATCAATGCCGCAAACCGCTTTATCACGCTGCATCCTGGCCACCGGGACTCAGCCTATGCCTATTACCTCGCGGCGATTTCACAATATGAACAGATAAGCGATGTGCGGCGTGACCAATCTGTCACCCAAAAAGCCTTGGATGCCTTGGATGAGGTGAGCAGGCGCTTTCCGGATTCGCAATATGCCCCGGATGCGGCCAAGAAAAGCTTGCTCGCCAAAGATCACCTGGCGGCCAAGGAAATGGAAGTTGGCCGTTATTACATGAAGAAGGGCTCGTATCTTGCCGGCATCAACCGCTTCAAGAAGGTTGTAACAGATTATCAAACCACCAGCCAAACGCCAGAAGCGCTGTACCGGCTGGCGGAGGGATATATGGCGCTGGGTGTCACCTCGGAAGCACAAACGGCGGCCGCGGTCCTGGGACAGAATTTTCCCAATAGCCAATGGTACAAGGATGCCTACACCATTGTGTCCTCCAACGGGCAACAGCCGGTGGAAAACCAGGGCTCGTGGATCAGCCGCTTATTTAGGGGCTAACCCCCTCGCAATTTTTCAAAAGACTCAGCTATAGTCGGTTGCATGCTGACTTCACTTTCCATACGTGACATTGTTCTGATTGAAAAACTGGATATCTCGCTGGAGGCGGGCCTCACGGTCTTGACAGGTGAAACGGGTGCTGGAAAATCCATTCTGCTGGATGCCCTGGGATTGGCGCTGGGCGGGCGCGGTGATTCAAGCCTGGTGCGCCACGGCGCTGCAAAAGGTGTGGTGACGGCGGGGTTCAGCCTGCCCAAAACCCATTCGGCACTTGCCGTGCTGGAAGAGCAGGGCATTGAAACCGATGGCGAGCTGGTCATCCGCCGCATTCAGAACGCCGATGGTCCCAGCCGCGCCAGCATCAATGACCAACCGGTAAGTTTGAACCTGTTGCGGCAGATTGCCGGGAGCCTTGCTGAAATTCATGGCCAGCATGCCGACCGCGCGCTGGTTGACGTGGCCGCACATCGGCGTCTGGTTGATGCCTTTGGCGGGCTTGAAGAGCAAGCCAGCGAAGTGGGCGGGCTTTGGCAAGCGTTCAGTGATGTTGCCCGCGAACTTGCCCTACACCGCGCTGACATGGCACGGGCGGAAGCCGAGCGCGACTATATTGAGCACGCCGCAGAAGAATTGCGCGTGCTTGATCCGCAAGTGAATGAAGAAACCAAACTGGCCGAAGCGCGCCAGCTGATGATGCATTCCGAGCAATATGCAGCAGCACTTTCAGAAGCCGAGAATGTTTTGTCCGGTGACGGGGTTGAGGCACGATTGAATGCGGCGTTGCGCAAGCTGGAACGCAGGCGCGATACGGCGGGTGGACGCCTGGATGCTGCCTGTGCAGCGCTCGACAGGGTTTTGGTTGAAATGAATGAGGCGAGCCGTGCCCTCAATGATGCGCAGCGCTCGTTTTCGTTCGATCCATCGGAACTGGAAAAGTCTGAGGAGCGCTTGTTTGCCTTGCGGGCTGCAGCACGCAAGCATAAATGCACGGTGGATGGTCTGGCCGCCATGCGGGCGCGATTTGAAAATGATTTGTTGGCGTTGAGCGATGGTGGGCAAAGGCTTTCCGCATTGGAGGAGATGCAGATTGCGGCGCAGAAGGCCTTTGATGGGGCAGCCGATGCCTTGAGCGCGGCGCGCAAAGCTGTAGCCAAGACGCTGGACAAGGCAGTGATGGCGGAATTGCCGCCGCTGAAATTGGAGAAGGCACGGTTTGAGACGCAAATTACCAGCGATGCCAGCAAGCCCGGCCCGTACGGCATTGACCGGGTGGAATTTGTGGTGGCTGCCAACCCGGGAACGCCACTGTCGCCGCTCATGAAAGTTGCCTCGGGTGGCGAATTGGCGCGCTTCATGCTGGCGCTGAAAGTCATTCTGGCGGCAAATGGCTCAGCTCCCACATTGATATTCGATGAAATTGATACAGGTGTTGGTGGTGCGGTTGCCGATGCCATTGGCGGGCGCCTGGCGCGCATGGCGCAGGGCTTGCAGGTTTTGGCGGTAACCCACTCACCACAAGTGGCAGCGCGGGCCGGCGAGCATATGCTGATTTCCAAAATGGAAGAAGTTGGCAGCCACCGCATGGTGACGCGCGTACAATCGCTTTCCAAAACGAGCCGGCGTGAAGAAGTGGCGCGCATGCTGTCAGGTGCCAAGGTAACCGATGAGGCCCGCGCCCAGGCCGACCGATTGCTAAGTAGCCGGGGTTAGGGATGGCTGAGTTCACGCCGCGGACGGCTGCTGCAGAATTAAGACGCCTGGCCGCAGAAATTGCTGAACATGACAAGCGCTATTACCAGAATGATGCGCCCAGCATCTCGGATGCAGAGTATGATGAGCTGCGCAAGCGCAATGCAGCACTTGAGGCGCAGTTTCCTGAATTGGTCATGGCGAACTCGCCGTCAAAATCCGTTGGTGCGGCACCCCAGGAAAAATTCGGCAAGGTGCGGCACCGGGTTCCCATGCTGTCGCTTGCCAATGCCTTTGAAGATAGCGACGTTGAAGAGTTTTTGGGCAGGGTAAGGCGGTTTTTGAACCTGCCCGAAGCCACTGAAATCGAAGTGACTGCGGAGCCAAAGATTGATGGCCTTTCGATTTCACTGCGTTATGAGAATGGCTTTCTGGTGCAGGCGGCCACGCGGGGTGATGGGGCAGAGGGGGAAAATGTTACCGCCAATGTGCGCACCATTGCCGACGTGCCGGCAAAACTTACGGAAGGTGCTGCTGATATTTTGGAAGTGCGCGGTGAAATATATATGTCCCACAAGGACTTCGCCGCACTTAATGAGAAACAGGTCAAGGCTGGTGACAGGACATTTGCCAACCCGCGCAATGCGGCAGCAGGTAGCTTGCGGCAATTGGATTCAAGTATTACCGCGTCACGGCCGCTGCATTTTTTTGCCTATGCCTGGGGCGAAGCGCCTGAGCTTCCGGGTGAGACACAGTATGATGTGGTCATGGGGTTCAAGCGACTTGGCTTTCCGGTTAATCCATTAATGAAAATTTGCCGGTCGCCGGCGGAACTTCTCAGCGTCTACCGTGACATTGACGAGCGCCGCGCGGATCTGGGCTATGATATAGATGGTGTGGTTTACAAGGTGAACCGTTTGGACTGGCAGCAGCGCCTGGGTTTTGTGTCACGAAGCCCACGCTGGGCCATTGCGCATAAATTTGCTGCCGAACAGGCCACCACGGTTCTCGAAGGCATTGATATCCAGGTGGGACGCACGGGAGCCCTCACACCCGTTGCCCGGTTGCGGCCTGTAACCGTTGGCGGGGTGGTTGTGTCCAATGCCACGCTGCACAATGAGGATGAAATCGCCCGCAAGGATTTGCGCATCGGTGACACGGTCGTGGTGCAACGGGCTGGTGACGTAATCCCGCAGATTACTTCCGTAGTCCTGGACAAGCGGCAAGCTTTGTTTGTGCCTTATGTTTTCCCTGACCATTGCCCAGCCTGCGGAAGTGCGGCAACACGCGAGGATGATGTGGTACGGCGCTGCACAGGGGGTCTGATTTGTCCGGCACAACGGGTGGAACGTCTGAAGCATTTTGCCTCACGCAATGCTTTTGACATTGAAGGATTGGGTGACAAGATCATTGAAGAATTTTATCGCGACGGACTCATCCAGTCGCCGCAGGATATTTTCACGCTTGCCGCACGAAATGAACGCTCGCTGAAGAAGCTGAAAGATCGCGAGGGTTGGGGCGAGGCCAGTGTTGCCAAGTTGTTTGAGGCAATCGACCAGCGGCGCGAAGTGGCGCTTGACCGGTTCATATTCGCGCTTGGCATTCGCCATGTGGGGGAAACGACAGCGCGGGTGCTGGCACGGGCCTATGGGTCGGCCACCATATTCAGGGATCAAATGATTGCGGCAGTGCCGGAGTCTGAAGCTTTTCATGAACTCAACGCGCATGATGGCATTGGTGTTGTGGTTGCCCATTCCATAACGCAATTTTTTGCCGAACCGCACAATGTGGAAGTGGTGGACGAGTTGTTACGGCATGTAACGCCAACGCCACTTGCGGCCGTGCAAGCATCTTCGCCGGTTTCGGGTAAAACCGTGGTATTCACTGGTGCCCTGGAAATGATGACACGCGAAGAGGCAAAATCCATGGCTGAGCGGCTGGGGGCCAAGGTTGCAGGCTCGGTTTCCAAGAAAACCGACTTGCTGGTGGCCGGGCCCGGGGCCGGTTCGAAGTTGAAAGACGCGGAAAAGCATGGGGTTGAAGTGATTGACGAAGCGGCATGGTTCAGGCTGGTTGGTGATGCCAAATGAGCGCAATTTCGTACAAGCGGCGTTTGGCCAATCTGGTAAACAGGAGCCATGAAATTATTCGCCCCTGACGATACGCTGGACGATCTTGGCCAAGGTGACGAAACCTCGTTCTTCCGGGTTGATCGCCACGCAGAGCTTGAGTGTCTTGCGGCGACATTTCGCACGCATGTGTTTCCGCCCCATACGCATGAGAGTTACGTGATCGGTGCGGTGGTCAGCGGCGAGAATGTTTACAATATCAGCGGCACAATGGTCAGGGCAGGGCCGGGTGAATTGTGTTTTGTCAATCCGGGTGAGGTTCATGATGCAACACCCGAAGGTAATGGCTACAGCTACCGGATGATTTATCCCAAAGCTTCATTGCTGCAATCGATTATAGAAATGGCAACCGGCAGGCGCGCTGCAGCACCACAATTCAATGGCCCGGTGATCAAGGACGAATTGCTTGCTGCGCGTTTCCTGCGGGCCCATGAGGCGCTTGAAACCGGGGCTGAGGCACTCGGTGTTGACGAGGCCCTGACTGCGGTGATGCTTGACATGATTGACCGTCATGCGGGCGGTTTGGGGGCCGTAGGTGTGGCTGGGCGTGAACCGCAGGCGGTGCGCCGCGCCAAAGACTATCTGATGGCCCATATCGAGGAGCAGGTCGAACTTGAAAGCCTCGCCCGCGCGGCTGGCCTCAGCCCGTTTCATCTCATCCGGGTTTTCCGCAAGGCGACAGGCATGACCCCTTATAACTGGCTGGTTGATCAACGGGTGCATATTGCCTGCAATCTTTTGCGCGACGGCATGAGTGCCACACATGTTGCGGCGTCTTGCGGGTTTTTTGACCAAAGCCACCTGACGCGGGCGTTCAAATCACGGCTGGGAATCACGCCTGGGCGGTTTCGCCTGAACAAGGCCTCGGCATGACATTTTCCGCACGCGAGTTCCGACAGGGTCTTGTCGATATTCTGCCGGTTCTCGTTGCGGCGGCACCCATTGGCGTGCTGTGGGGAACACTTGCGGCGGGCAAGGGGCTTTCACCATTTGAAACATGGCTGATGAGTGCATCGGTTTTTGCCGGTGCCGCGCAATTTGTGGCCATTGGCATATGGAGTGATCCCGTGCCGTGGGCGTTGCTTACGTTCACCGCTCTCATTGTAAATATTCGGCATGTGTTGATGGGTGCTTCATTGTCGCGCCACATGGTTGGCATTGACCGGCGCTGGCATCCCGCCATGATGTTTCTCATGGCGGATGAGAACTGGGCGTTTTCAGAGCGTCGAGCACCTAGCGTGCCGCTCACGCCCGGGTATTACTTTGGGCTCGCCGTTCCCATGTGGTTGACCTGGAGTTTTGCTTCGCTGTTTGGAGCCATTGTTGGCCGGTCGTTTGGCGATCCTGCCACCTATGGTTTTGATTTCGCGTTCTCGGCGATGTTCATTGGCATCCTCGCAGGCTTCTGGAAGGGTTCGCACACGGGGCTCGTGTTGGGAGCAAGTGCAGTTGCTGCGGCTTTGGCAAAACTTTATGTGCCGAGTGCGTGGTACATTGTGATTGGCGGAATTGTTGGCGTGTC
>JANMPF010000352.1:0-7211 GCA_031369725.1 Rhodobiaceae bacterium
CAGATGCACACCTTCGCGAATGGCGCTCAGGGGTTCAAAGGCCCTTTTGGCCCTGGTGGCGGCACTTGAATGAAGCGTGAGTTCACGCAACGTTGGTGCGGTTTCCGGCTTTTTGGTTTTGTAGCCATCAAAACTGTAGACTCGAAGACTGGCACCAGAGGCGATCAGGGCGTTCGCCTGCTCCAACGTCACTTTGGATTTGGCTGGCAGCTCAACCAACACGCTGGCTTGTTTTGCTTTGGCGCCTTGCAAAGCACCCGCAATGATGCCGCCGAGGAGTTCCATTTCCTTTTCGCCCAAACTGTCAACCGAACCGAGGCCAACAATGAGGATTCGGTCGAAACCAGCGCCCGGTGCAATCACATCCAATACAGAATCTCGCTTTGCCTCAAATTTCGCGGCTTTGACCGCCTTGGCAAGTTGCCCATTGCAAAGTTTATTGGCTGCAAGGCCCAACGGAAGCAGGTTTCCGCCCTCGGTGGAAAGAACAACAAGAATACCCTTGGCTGGCACGACAGCGCTTACAAAATTGATTTTCATGATTTAATCCATTGATTTGCGTAGTTTTGACTGTAGCCGCTTCAAAACCTTAGTTCAACTCTGCCGCAATGGTTCCTGAATTATACCCGGATTTTTTGGTGTTTGTGACGCAATTCTTTGCTTCCCGACGCATGTGAAAGCGGTTAAGAAAGTGTAAGGTATTGTGATCGTATGGCAGGTAGCGTGAAAGTTCTTGAGAACTCAGTTTTCCGCATGAGGGACTTGTTGTCTCATGGCGTGCTGCTGCTTGGCGTAAGTGTCGCCTCACTTGTCGTTGTCGCGTCAGCCGCACATGCCATAGTCGACAAGAAATTCATTGCGCCGATAACCAAAAAACCTGTTGCAGGGACGAAGGTTTTCGTTGAGGCAGACCGCATCACCTATGACAGCAAAAGCAAGATTTCCACGGCAACCGGCACGGTGCGGCTTACCTACGGCCCGTATACACTTATTGCAACCAAAGTTACCTATGATGAAATTCACGACCGGTTCAAAGCCAACGGTTCAGTTGAATTGCGCGAACCCAATGGCAATATCCTGCAGGCCGCAACCGCCGACCTTTACAACAAGTTCAAACAGGGCTTTGCCGACCACGTGCGCGCCCTGCTCAACAATGATGTAACGATTACTGCCGACTTTGCCAAGCGTGTTGAAGGTGGCATTACGACATTTGAGCATGCAAGTTATACCGCATGCAAGGATTGTGAAACGCGCAGCGGCCACCCCTTGTGGGAGATAACCACCAGCAAAACCATTCATGACAGCACCGCCAAGACACTTTATCACTACAACCCTACCCTGAGGTTTGACGGTGTTCCGGTTGCCTGGCTGCCCTATGCCGAAATGCCGGACCCAACGGTCAAGAGGCGTTCTGGATTTTTGCCGCCAAACTTTGCGCATTCCGGCGCCTATGGCTTTGGCGTCGTGACGCCCTATTTCCTTGAACTCGGCCCAAGTGCTGATCTCA
This sequence comes from Rhodobiaceae bacterium, assembly GCA_031369725.1. Lineage (GTDB taxonomy): Bacteria > Pseudomonadota > Alphaproteobacteria > Rhizobiales > Aestuariivirgaceae > Aestuariivirga. The sequence continues at coordinate 1,508 of JANMPF010000352.1, forward strand.
CCTTCAATCCGATCTTCACAACACGCCAAGGACCCGTGGCAGATGTTGAATATCGCCAGGCTCTGCGATCAGGCAGCTTCAATGTCCGCGGTTACGGTGTCCATCAATTTACACGCGATGAGCACACGAATGACGCGCAGTGGCGTGGCGCGGTAATTACCGCCGGCAAATTCAAGATCAATGATGTTTGGGACTGGGGTTGGGACGGAACGCTCACCAGTGACAAGTCATTCCTGGACCAATATGATTTTGACAAGAGAAACCTGGCAACCAGCCAAATCTATGTCACGGGCATGGCTGACAGGAACTACTTCTCCGCGCAGGCCATGCATTTTCAAACATTGGATGCTGCTGAAAACCAGAATTACTATCCGGATGCCCTGCCTTACGTCAATTCGGAATATACATTTGATCAAGCCATCCTTGGGGGTGAATTGGGTTTTGACTGGAGTGCCTATTCGCTTTCCCGTGGTATTGCCAATACGCCATTTTCGACCGTCAATCACGGTACGGATCAAACCCGTGCTGTCGCCAATATGCATTGGCAGCGGCAGATGGTCACCGGTTTGGGACAGGTGATTACCCCATTTGCACGCGTGCGCAGCGATCTTTACGTAACTGATAATGTGCCTGATCCCACCGTTGCCTCGGGCTTCAGGAATGGCGAAGTTACCAGCCGCGTTTTGCCGTCCGCCGGATTTGATATGCGCTGGCCCTTCATGGCCTCATATGATTTCGGCCAAAGCATTTTCACACCAGTGGTGCAAGCCATTGCTGCAACGGATGAAACCGATGTTGAGAAGATCGGCAACGAAGATGCCATCAGCGTGAATTTTGACAGTTCCAGCCTGTTCCTGCAGGACCGCTTCACCGGGCAAGACCGGTATGAGGGCGGAAGCCGCGCCAATGTTGGTGTGCTTTACTCTTTCCTTGGCGCCAACGGCGGCTTTGCACGGGTGAGCTTGGGTGAATCCTTTCACGTCGGTGGGGAGAACAGTTTTAGCCTGGATTCCGGTCTTGGCAGCACAAAATCAGATCTTGTCGGAGCCATGGTCTTGCAGCCTTGGGATAGCCTGGAGCTTTCCTACCAGGCGCGCGCCAAAGAAGATCTTTCAAAGATCAATGTTCAGGAGGCCTTTGCCAACTACTCCATCGACAGATTTTCCGGTTCGATTGGTTATATGAATGTTGCCAGTGCCCCAACAGCGGGGCGCGTGAACGCCATCGAACAGGTGGAGGCAAATGCAAGTATAAAGTTTAACCAAGCCTGGAGCCTTTTTGGCGGCCTCAAGTATGACCTTAATAATGACCAATTCGTGAGCAAAACAGCGGGCGTTGCGTTCGACTGCGATTGTATGGCTGCCAGACTGACCTATACCGAAACAAATTCACTTGACCTTGGTTCGACGACGGATCGCAAGCTAAACCTTTCAGTTGAACTGCGAACAATTGGCAAGACCAGCGTATCTGCTGGCCTTTAGTGGAAAACTGATGAAGAAATTATCGTTTTGGCTGGCGGCAGGACTCGTTGTTTTTCCTGTCTTGGTGGTCTCTCCTGCTGCCCTTGCCAGTAACCAGGGTGTGGTTGCAACTGTCAATGATGTGCCGATTACGACATTGGACATTGACCAGCGCTTGAAGCTTATGAAAATCCTGGGCGAAAGAGAAGCGACCAAAGACCCGCGCAAATTTGCCTTGCGCACCATGATTGATGAGGTCGTCAAGATTTCTGAAGCCAAGAAATACAAGGTGAATGCCTCTGACAAGGAGATCGACGCGCAATTGGAACGGGTGGCAAAAGGCATGAAAACCGATGCCGCGGGCCTCGATTCCCTGCTTCAAAAGAACGGCATTGAAACAAGTTCGCTGAAGCAGATGGTTGCAGCACAAATCGCATTTTCGAGGATTTTGGCGGGGAAATACCAGGTGAGGATTGGGGTTGAACCAGCCGAAGTCGACAAGAAATATGCGGAAATCAAAACCGAGATGGAGCAAAAAGTCAGCACGATCATGAATGATCCACGCATGAAGCCGGTGCAGATTTACTCTATTATCGAGATCGATCTTCCCGTTGAAACTGCCAACGACCCCATGTTGCTGCAGGCCCGTGCGGTTGAGGCTGGGCAATTGATACAGAAATTCAACGGTTGCGAGAACGCCCGTGCGGCAGCCAACGGGATATTCAATGTGAAAATTGGCAAAAAGATCGACGCAGTCGCGGCAAAAATTCCAGCGCCCATGAAACAAGCGCTGGATAGCGTTGGACCCGGCAAGGCGATGGGGCCAGCCCGCGGACCAAAAGGCATTCAAGTCATTGGCTTTTGTGGCAAGAGTACGGTTCAGCCGCCAAAACCCAAATATGAATTGCCAACTCGCCAACAGGTTGAAATAGCCGTATCAAACGAAAAATATGCGGCCGTTGAGGCAAAATACATGGTTGAAATGCGCAAGCATGCTTACGTTGAGTACAAAGACCCAGCCTACGCGCAGCCCTGAATGATGAAGCTCTGCTCATGCCTATAGCCTTAACCTGTGGTGAGCCTGCGAGCATAGCACCGGAAATCACCGCCAAGGCTTGGCTGGCCTTGCGGGGCAAAGCCAATTCATCTTTTTTTCTCATTGGTGATGCCGACTATCATGCGGCGCGGGCAGCAGCTGCTGGCATTCCAATTGATGTCGTGAAAATTGCCAATGCCGGCGATGCCGCAAAATACTTCCAGAAATCGCTTCCCGTCCTGCATCGGCCGCTTCCGGCCCACCCCCGTGCAGGTGTTATTGATAGCCGAACGGCTCATGCTGTCATCTCTGCAATTGACGAGGCTGTAGCACTTGCCGGCAAGGGAGAAGTTTCAGCATTGGTGACTAATCCAATACAAAAAGAAGCTCTCTATGCCGCCGGTTTCAAGCATCAGGGCCATACGGATTACCTCGCATCGCTCGCTGGTGGCGGGAGACATGAAGTCATGATGCTGGTGGCCGCGGATTTGCGTGCCATTCCCATCACAATTCACATTCCCCTCAAGGATGTAGCACTCTTGCTGACAGAAGACATGATCGTGTCGCAAGCACATGTGGTAGTGCAGGACTTGAAAAAATATTTTTCCATTGCCAATCCGCGCCTGGCATTCACCGGGCTCAATCCCCATGCCGGTGAAAATGGTGCCATGGGCCATGAAGAGCAAACAGTTATTATTCCGGCACTTGACCGGCTGCGGAGTGCTGGCATCACGGTATTGGGCCCGCTTGCGGCAGATACGGCATTTCACGCCGAGGTGCGCGCCTCCTATGATGCCATTCTTTGCATGTATCACGACCAGGCCCTGATCCCGGTCAAAACTCTTGATTTTTACGGCGGCGTGAATGTTACGTTAGGTCTGCCGTTTATACGCACCTCGCCAGACCACGGCACCGCACTTGCCATCGCAGGATCAGGTACAGCCAATCCGCAGAGCCTGATTGCCGCATTAAAACTTGCTGGCGACATGGCGGCAGCTTCCCGTGGTTGAAGATGGATTGCCGCCACTGCGTGACGTCATTGCACGTCACGAACTGGGGGCCAAAAAAAGCCTTGGCCAAAACTTCCTGTTTGACTTGAATCTTACCCGCCGCATAGCGCGCAGTGCTGGCCCGCTCGAAGGCTTCACCATTGTTGAAATAGGCCCTGGTCCCGGCGGCCTGACGCGGGCACTTTTAATGGAAGGCGCATCACGCGTTATTGCCATTGAGCGTGATGAGAGAACCTTGCCAGCACTTGCAGAGATATCGGCTGCGTATCCCGGAAAACTTTCCGTCATTGCCGAAGATGCACTTGAGGTGGATTGGGCAAACATCATTTCGGGCCCGGCCAAGATCGTGGCCAACCTGCCCTATAATGTTGCTACTGTTCTTCTTGTGGGCTGGCTAACGCAGGGCATGTGGCCGCCATGGTTTTCATCCCTTACCCTGATGTTTCAAAAGGAAGTTGCCGAACGCATTGTGGCAAAGCCGGGGGGCAAGGACTACGGCAGGCTTTCGGTTCTATGCCAGTATAGCTGCAACGTGAAAAAACTGTTCGACGTGAACCGCAGCGCATTTACACCTGCACCCAAGGTGACATCCAGCATCGTGCAGCTCATTCCGAAACCAGCGGCTGGTTGTGATGTAAAGGATCTGGAAAAGGTCACTGCCTCGGCTTTCGGCCAAAGGCGCAAAATGTTGCGTTCGAGCCTGAAAGGCGCATTTGACAATCCGGAAGAGATACTAGCTGAACTTGGCATCAATCCCGAATTGCGCGCCGAACAGTTGCAAGTGAGTGATTTTATAAAATTGGCAGAGAAACTGGGCCGCAACCAACTCACAACCCCTTCGTGAGGTTACGCACGAATTCCGTCAACCCGACGCGGCGGCGTCGGCGCAATCTTTCGGCACTCAACACCGCCATAACCTGCGTGTGGGATTCCTCGATGTTGTCGTTCACGATAACATAATCATATTCCGGCCAATGGCTGATTTCCCGCGAGGCTTCAGCCATCCGCTTGGCAACCACACTGGATGAATCCTGGGCGCGGTTGATCAGGCGGTTCTGCAACTCATTGGACGAAGGTGGCAGAATAAACAGGCGCACAAGATCGTCTTCCATGGCTTGGGCCAATTGCTGGGTGCCTTGCCAATCAATATCAAACAACACATCACGACCCTTGCTCAATGCCTCTTCAACGGGTTTTCGTGGCGTCCCGTAAAAATTGCCAAAGACTTCGGCCCACTCCAGCAGCTCGTTGCGGTCGCGCATTTGGGCAAAGCGGTCCTTGGTGATGAAATAATAATCCTTGCCATCAACCTCACCAGGGCGGGGGCTGCGCGTGGTGACGGAAACAGACATGGTAATATTCTTGTCAGCGGCCAACAGCTTGCGCGACAGGGTGGTTTTACCTGCCCCTGACGGCGATGACATGACGAACAGAAGTCCGCGTCGTGCAATGCTGGTGGTGGTTGCCATCTTACTCAATATTTTGGACCTGTTCACGCATTTGATCGATGGTGGTTTTCAACTCCAGGCCAATGGCCGTCAAGGTTTTGTCCATGGCCTTCGAACACACGGTATTGGCCTCGCGATTGAACTCCTGTGCCAAAAAATCAAATTTCCGGCCCGCAGGCTCGGGGGAAGATATCAACGCCCGTGCGGCTTCGATATGGGCAAACAAGCGATCGAGCTCCTCCTGAATATCGGCGCGTGTTGCCACCACAATTGCTTCCTGGTGCAGCCGGTCGGCATCAAAACTTGCACCCGTATCCAACAACCGTGCAACCTGCTCTTTCAGGCGCAACTTAATTGCCTCAATTGACCGCGCTGGACAATCGCGCGCAGCTACGGTGAGGCCTTCAATTTTCTCCAGCTGCGCACCAATCACCGCGCTAAGTCTGGCACCCTCCTCGCGCCGCGACCTGTTAAGGGCAACAGCTGCTGATGCGAGTGAATCCGTCACGTCGGCCAGGCGTGCCTCGATCTCATTCTCATTTTGCGTGGGTTGCACCACTTCAAGTACACCGCGCAAACCCAACAGAGCTTCAGCGCTTAGCGGCATTGCGCCGATGCGGTCACGCAGCTTTTCAGCAATGGATACGACTTGTTCGAGCACCGCTTCATTCACGACAACAGACTCAAAGGTGGTTGCCCCGCTTGTGGTCAGTGTAACCTGCAGATTTCCACGCTTGATGTGTTGGGAAA
>JANMPF010000143.1:0-11496 GCA_031369725.1 Rhodobiaceae bacterium
CGCGTGCGTCGGATTTTGGCGGCTTCCCCTTGGGCTCGGCTGAAAGCAGCATCCTGGTATATTCATGTTGCGGATTTGCAAACACCGCCTTGGCATCACCGGCTTCAACCACATGGCCCCTTTGCATAACGCATACATTATCGGCCATATGGCGCACGATGCCAAGATCATGGGTTATCAGCAGAAGCGCCATGCCATATTCAGCCTGCAGCTCTTTGAGCAGTTTAAGGATTTGTGCCTGCACGGTCACATCAAGTGCAGTGGTCGGCTCATCCGCAATGAGCAGATCGGGGTTGTTGGCCAGCGCCATGGCAATCATGATGCGTTGCCGCTGGCCGCCGGAAAGCTGGTGCGGATAATCTTGCAACCGTGTTTCCGGATCACGGATGCCAACTTTGGTGAGCAGGCCAACAATGCGCGCGCGTGCTGCCTCACCCTTCAGGCCCTGATGCAATTCCAGAATTTCACCAATCTGCCGCTCCACCGAATGCAATGGATTGAGCGATGTCATCGGTTCCTGGAAAATCATCGTGATGTCATTGCCCCGCACGGCGCGCAACTCACGCTCGTTGGCCGACATGAGTTCCCGGCCCTTGAAAAGAATGGAACCAGAAGGATGTTGGGCGGCAGGATAGGGCAGCAGTTTCAGGATTGAGAGAGCTGAAACCGATTTTCCAGAACCGGATTCGCCCACCAGCGCCAAGGTTTCGCCCTTCTTCAGCGAGAACGAAATCTTGTCAACCGCCAGGAAGGCTTTTCCTCCCTGCGTGAATGCCACCGACAAATCCTTGACCTCAAGCAGCACCTCACTCATGCGAAGGTCTTTCGCGGATCAAGCGCATCGCGCACGGCCTCGCCAATGAACACCAGAAGCGTGAGCATGATGGAAACCACAAAGAACCCCGTAAAACCCAGCCACGGCGCTTGCAAATTCGATTTTCCCTGCGCCAGCAGCTCACCCAGCGAAGGTGAGCCCGGCGGCAGGCCAAAGCCCAGAAAATCCAGTGCGGTAAGTGTGGTGACGGAACCAGACAGAATAAACGGCATGAAGGTAACCGTTGAAATCAAGGCGTTGGGCAACAGGTGCTTGAACATGATTTTCCCGTTGCTAAGGCCCAAAGCCCTTGCGGCGCGCACATATTCAAAATTTCGCGCCCGCAGGAATTCCGCCCGAACCACGCCCACCAGCCCTGTCCACGAGAATAAAACCAGAATGAATAACAGCAACCAGAATGTGGGTGTAATAAATGCTGCGAGGATGATCAGGAGATAGAGCGTTGGCATCGACGACCAGATGTCGATGAAGCGCTGGAACAACAGGTCTGTCCAGCCGCCAAAATACCCCTGCACGGCACCCGCTGCCACACCAATGATTGATGAAAAAAACGTGAGGATTAGCCCAAAGGCCACCGATATGCGAAAACCGTAAATCAGCCGCGCCACCACATCGCGCCCCTGATCATCGGTGCCAAGCCAGTTCAAGTTGCTGAAAATGCAATTGGGATCGGAGACGGTGAGCGGATATTTGGCACAAGCCTCCTCGCGCGTGAGATTGGAAGCAGGCGTTGAAGGGGCAGGGCGCGGCAATTCATTGTTCACGGTATTGTAGGAATAGCGGATGGGCGGCCAGATCATCCAGCCATTGGCGCTGATTTCATCCTGGTTCACCGGATCGCGATAATCGGTGCGCGCCAGGAACCCGCCGAATTTGGATTCCGGATAGTCGACAAAAGTGGGATACAACAATTCGCCCTTGTAGGAGGCAAGTATTGGCCGGTCATTGGCAATAATGGGGGCAAACACGCTGATGAAAAACAAAGCGCCAAATATCCACAGCGACCATAGTCCGCGGCGATTGGCCTTGAACAATTCCCAGCGCCGCTTGTTCAATCCCTTGAGGGTAAATACCGCCACCAATTCAAACCTCACGCGCTTCAAAGTCGATGCGGGGGTCAATCCACATGTAGGTCAAATCGCTGATCAATGCCACGACGAGGCCAACCAGGGTGAAGATATAAAGATTGGCAAAGACGATCGGATAGTCGCGGTCCAGTGCTGCCTTGTAGGTAAGATAGCCCAAGCCATCGAGCGAGAAGATTGTTTCAATCAACAATGAACCTGAGAAGAATGCGCCAAGAAACGCACCGGGAAATCCGGAGATGACGAGCAGCATGGCATTGCGAAACACATGGCCATAAAGCACCTGGGATTCGGTAAGCCCCTTGGCCCGCGCCGTCACCACATACTGTTTTTTGATTTCATCAAGAAAGGAATTTTTGGTAAGCAGCGTCATTGTCGCAAAGCCGCCAATGCCCAGTGCGAATAACGGCAACGCCAAATGCCATGCATAGTCGCCAATTTTTCCAAGCCAGCTCAGGTCTTTGAAATTGTCAGACGTGAGCCCCCGCAACGGAAACCAGCTGTAGTAACTGCCGCCTGCAAACAACACGATGAGCAGGATTGCCAGAATAAAACTGGGAATTGCGTAGCCCACAATGATCACCGCCGAAGTCCACACGTCAAAACTGGTGCCATCCTTCACCGCTTTGCGAATGCCGAGAGGAATCGAAACGAGATAGGTAATCAGCGTGAGCCATAGCCCCAGTGAAATTGACACCGGCATTTTCTCAACTATCAGGCTTACCACATCGCGGTCCCTGAAATAGCTTCTGCCAAAATTGAAAGTGAGATAGTTTTTTATCATCAGCAGAAAGCGCTCATGCACAGGCTTGTCAAAGCCAAATTGCACTTCCAGTGATTTGATGAATTCGGGGTCTAACCCTTGGGCCCCCTTGTATTTTATGCTGACATCGCCGCCCGCCCGGGATTGATCATTGCCGCCCGCTTCATTGCCGGAATTTCCGCTGATGCGCGCCGTTGCATCGGTGTCCGTGCCTTGCATCTTGGCAATGACCTGTTCAATGGGCCCGCCAGGCACAAACTGAATGACTGCGAATGTCATCAACATGATGCCGAGCAGTGTTGGTATCATCAGCAGAATCCGCTTGAGCAGATAGGAACCCATGTTGCTCTAACCAGCTTTTACTTTGGCGGCTTTGGCTTCGTCCCACCACCAGATACCCGGAAAGCCAAGATTGTAATCTGGCAGCTTTGCCGGTTTTCCAAAGCGGTCCCAACGTGCCGTGCGCTGGTAAGGAATGTACCACATGGGAACAACGTAGTGGTTCCACATCAAGGCGCGGTCCAGCGCCTTGCAAGCCGTTGTGAGGCCGGCGCGGTCCTTTGAAAAAATGATTCCGTCGACAAGCTTGTCAATGGCCGGGTTCTTGATGCCCACCGCATTGCGGCTGCCATTTTTATCGGCCGCTTCCGAACCCCAGAAATCCCGCTGTTCGTTGCCGGGCGATAGCGATTGCCCCCAATTGCCAACGATAATATCATAATCAAAAGTTTCGCTTTGCCGTTGATACTGCGCACTGTCCACCGTTTTAATGCTGACTGTGATCCCAAGCAATTCCAGTTGCTGCTTGTATGGTAAAACGATGCGTTCAAATATTGGCGAGTCCAGCAGGAATGCAACTTCCAATTTTTCTCCCTTGGCATTTTTTAAAATGGATTTTCCGCCATCAGGTGTCACATTCCAGCCAGCTTCAGCCAGCAGCTTGGAAGCTTCACGCAGGTTCTTGCGGCGTTCGATTGCATTGCCATTGACTGGATTGGTAAACTCGGTCGTGAAGACTTCCGCTGGCAATTGGTCTTTCAGGGGCTCCAACAACACGAGTTCTTCAGGCGAAGGCAAGCCCTTTGCCTCCATTTCCGAATTGTTGAAGTAGCTGCGTGAACGCGTGTATTGGCCATAGAACAAATTTGTGTTCGACCATTCAAAATCAAAGGCAAAATTGAACGCCCGGCGCACCCGCACATCCTGGAATTTCTCGCGGCGAATATTGAAGGCAAAACATTGCATGCCCTCCACCTGCTTCAGTGTAATTTCATCCTTTATCAAACGCCCGGCTTTGACCGCTGGAACATCATAACCCGTTGCCCAATTCTTGGAACTCGTTTCCAGGCGGTAATCATATTGATCGCCCTTAAAGGCCTCGAACTGCACATTGGCGTCACGAAAGAAGATATATTCAACCTCATCAAAATTATTCTGGCCAACATTGACTGGCAGATCCTTGCCCCAATAGTCCTCAACCCGTTTGAGCAGGACTGAAGCACCAGACTTCACATCCGCCACCCTGTAGGCGCCCGAACCCAGTGGCGCTTCCATGGTGGATTCCCTTATGTCACGCTGTTTTCCATTGGCATCCCTGGCCATCCACCAATGCATGGGAAGAATTGGAAGCTGTCCGGTGATCAGCGGCAGTTCGCGGTTGCCCTTTTGCGAGAACGTGAAGGTCACCTCAAGCTCGCCGGTCTTTTCTGCCTTCACGACATTCTTGTAATAGGCATTATAGGCCGGATGGATTTCCTTGAGTGTCATCATGCTCCAGACGACGTCTTCAGGTGTGATTGGCTTTCCATCGTGAAAGCGTGCCTGCGGCCGCAACCGGTAAACCACGGACGACCAGTCTTCGGGAAACCATGCGCTTTCCGCAATCAGGCCATATTCTGTTGAAGGTTCGTCAAGTGATGAGGCGAGCAGTGTTTCATTTCCGGCAGCAGCAAATGAGTCTCCCTTGAAGGTATAGGGATTCAAACTGTCAAACGAGCCCACCGCTGACAGGCGCACTTTGCCGCCTTTTGGTGCGCCTGGATTTACATAATCAAAGTTCTTGAAATCCGGGCCATACTTGATGTCGTCAAAAAGTGTGAGCGCGTGACGGAATTGTTTGTCATCGGCGAAAGCTTGGGAAACGCCGGTAATTTTCGCAAATGGGGTGAGACTGGCAAGCTGCAACAGGGTCCGGCGGCTAATGCTCATGGAAAGAAAGTCTCCAGAATTGATTCGGTATTATAGATACGCATGGCTTGCCCCAAAAGAAAACACCGGCAAGGCGTTGCCGGTGTTAATTCTTCGCAAAGATTGCAGCCTTTATGGGGCCGGAAATGGCTTTGGAGCATCTGAAAGTGTTGCAAGATAAGCGATGACATCGGCACGGGTTTGGTCTTTCTTCAAACCAGCAAAGCCCATTTTGGTGCCCTTGACGTAGTCTTTCGGGCTCGCAATGAAGGTATTGAGGTTCTCATAGGTCCACTTGTCACCCGAATGGGTTTTGATCCCGTCTGAATAGGCAAAACCTTCATGCGAAGCGATTGGACGCTCAACCACATCCCAAAGATTTGGGCCCGTTTTGTTGGGGCCGCCCTTGCTGAAGTCATGGCAGGCCATGCAGGCCTTTGCCGTTGCAGCACCCTTGGTGGCATCCGCAGCGGCAAGCAATTTTCCAATTGAAGCGGCAGGTCCGGTGGCTGCTGGTGTTTCCGCCGTTCCGGAAGCTTCCGCAACCTCAATCAGGTAGCCGGGCTTTTCCGGTGCAGACGTGTGGTAGATGATTCCAGTGAGATTTTTGAGGCCAAGCACAATGAGACCCGTAGCCAAAACAGCGCCTGCAATCTTATTAAATTCAAAACTATCCATGGGCTAGCTGGTCCTCTAAACGAATATTCGGGCCGGAAACTAATTGTTTCTCTGACAAGCCGCAATACGTATAAGGCCCTTTGAACAATTTGCCGCGCCCAGAATCAATTCCCAGAATCTATTCCATGATCGAATACGAAAAAACCATCATTGTAATTCCCGCCCGCATGGCTTCCGTTCGCCTGCCGGGAAAGCCCTTGGCCGACATTCATGGGCTTCCCATGATTGTGCATGTCTGGCGGCGCGCTGTTGAGGCCAATATCGGCAAAGTGCTTGTGGCGGCAGCTGAAAATGAAATCGCTGATGTGATCAGAAGCCATGGTGGTGATGCAATCGTAACCGAGCCTTCACTTCCCTCAGGATCCGACCGTATCGCAGCAGCCCTCAAGCTTAGGGATATTCACGAAAAATTCGAATATGTTGTCAATTTGCAAGGCGATTTGCCAACGATTGACCCCCTGGCGGTGCAGCGCTGCCTTGCCGGCCTCACCAATGAAAGTGTCGATATCGCCACCATCGCAGCCCGCATCGAAACCCCGGAAGATGTGAAAAATCCCAATATTGTCAAGGCTATAGCTCCCTTGGGTGCGGACAGGGAAGTTGCCTATGCCCGTGATTTTGTGCGAAATGTGGGGCCCGAACACGAAGCTCCCTACTGGCATCATATCGGGGTCTACGCCTACCGGAGGCAGACATTGGAGCGCTTCGTGGGCTTGCCGGTGAGTACCCGCGAAGCACTGCGCCAGCTGGAGCAAATGCGGGCCCTTGACAACGACATGCGCATTGCCGTTGTCAAGGTGGATACCGTGCCACTGGGCGTGGACGCTCCGGCCGACCTGGAAGCGGCACGCTTGATTTTGAGGAAAAAGAAATGACATTGAAAATCGCCTACCAGGGCGAACCCGGTGCGAATTCCCACATTGCCTGTCTCGAGGCTTATCCCGATTGCGAGCCGCTATCATGCCGCACCTTTGAGGATGCCTTTCAGGCCGTGAAGGAAGGCGAGGCCCATCTCGCCATGATTCCCATTGACAACTCGGTGGCAGGACGCGTGGCAGATATTCACCACCTTTTACCGGCCTCCAACCTTCACATCATTGGTGAGCATTTCCTCCGGGTGCACCACCAGCTCCTGGCACTTTTGGGAGTTAGTATTGAGACGATACAATCAGTTCACAGCCATGTTCATGCGCTTGGCCAATGCCGCAAGCTCATCCGTGAATTGGGTCTCAAAGCTGTTGTTGCTGTTGATACGGCAGGTGCCGCGCGCGAATTGATGGAAATCAAGGATAAATCACGTGCCGTAATCGCTACCAGACTGGCGGCCGAAATCTATGGCCTCCATATACTGCGTGAAAACATTGAGGATGAAACCCATAACACCACCCGCTTTGTGGTGCTTTCGGCCACCCAGCAGGATGCAGAATCTGAAGATGAGCCCATCATTACCAGCTTTATTTTCCGCGTCCGCAATGTGCCTGCAGCTTTGTACAAGGCCATGGGTGGTTTTGCCACCAACGGCGTGAACATGACAAAACTTGAGTCATATCAGGTGGAAGGCCAGTTCTCAGCCACCCAGTTTTATGCCGATATTGAAGGCCATCCGAGCCAGCGCAACGTCAGGCTTGCCCTTGAGGAACTGGCATTTTTCACATCTTACGTGCGGGTTCTGGGCTCCTACAAAGCCAGCCCCTACCGGGCTGAAATAGCCGCCCGGATGAGGTGATGGGCAATCGCCATCGGCAAAGGTGCTTTTAGGCCTTGGCCGTGGGTACCGGCAAGCATGGCGTGTATTTCTGGTTCTTCAAACCAGCGGGCGCTTTCCAACTCATTAGTATTGACTACGATATCATCACCAAGTGCTTCGCCGATAAGGCCCACCATGAGGCTGGATGGAAATGGCCATGGCTGGTTGGAATGAAACTTGATTTCACCCACCCGAATGCCTGCTTCCTCAAAAACTTCCCGGCGGGCGGCATCTTCGATCGTTTCGCCAGGCTCCATGAAGCCTGCCAGTGTCGAATACATACCTTCCGGCCAGGGCGCTTGCCGCCCTAACAAGAGCCTGTTGCCATGGCGCACGGCAATGATAATGACCGGATCTGTGCGGGGAAAGTGATCAGTCTGGCAAGCCGCGCAGTGGCGGCGGTAACCTGCGTCCATAATTTCGGTCTTGACCCCACAATTAGCGCAAAACCCGTGGCGCTCGTGCCAATGCAGAAGTGAACGCGCCTGTGCCAGCATGCCCAACTGTTCGGCCGGCAATATTCCGGCCACCGCCAAGCTGCGCAAATCCATGGCTCCTTCTGCTACCTCGGTGCGGCTGGCAAACCAGCCAATGCCCGAGCCATCAACCCCCAGCAGAATGTTTTCGTCAGGGTGAGGATGATCAAACGTCTGCAGTCTTGTCTGCACCACGAACGTCGTGTCGCCATGCAGCCGCACATGCCGTGTGGTTGGATTTTCGAGCAAAGCGCTGAGCCAATTTTCATTGCTGCGTTGGTTGGCGCTGCGGTCGAGATTGCTGCTGACGAAGGCAAGAACAGGCGATTGGGGCACTTGGGGTCCGGAAATTGGAGGCAAAGAATGATAAATACATGAAGAAAGCCAATACTTAACTGATTATTTACCAAAAACGTTAACTTCTAGGGAAAGCAAAATTTTAAGCGCATGCGATTCCTTCTTCCAATCTTCCATGAATCGTCTGCCGGATAATAAGTGGAAACGCCAATGAAGCCGGGAATTCCGTGGAGTGTAAAGGGTATCGAACCAGAAACCCGCGAAGCCGCAAAAGACGCCGCGCGCCGGTCTGGCATGACCCTTGGCGAATGGCTCAATTCCATGATTCTCGATTCTGCTGATGGTTCAGAGCCCGCATCAGTTCCCGTGCCGCGTTATCAACGCACCGCCCCGCGCGATGACACCTCTATTCGGCTTGAGGATATTGCCGAGCAACTTTCGCGCATTGCGCGGCGTGAGCAGGACACCGCCCCGCAGCGCGTGAGTTACGGCCATGAAACCCGCTCTGAAGATGCCGAAACGCTCGGCAAAATATTGAACCGGGTGGAAAGCAACGAACGCCAAACCGTTGAAGCCTTCTCGGCTGTCAATGAACGCTTGGCGATCCTTGGCCGGCAAATCGTTCAATCCAAACCCACAACGATTGCCAGACCAGAAGAACCGGCAGCATTCAAGTCACTGGAGACTGCAGTTCGCAATATTGTTGAACATATTGAGGTTAGTGAAAAGCGTACCCGCGACAGCCTTAAATCCATGCAAGACCGCATGGGCGAAATGGCCCAGCGTGCAACGGCTTCAAACAGTGAGCAGGTCCTGCAATCAGCACCTGCCTTTAGTCAACTGGAAACCAGGCTGAGTGATCTTGCCAACCGTGTTGAGCGCCATGAAACCAGGCCCCAGCCAGGCCTGCCTGATATTTTGCGCAAGGAGCTATCACAGCTTACCGAGAGAATTGAGTTTGTTCGCGAGCAGGCCGAGCTTCTCGCCTCGAAAGCCCAAACCGCAGCGGTCCAGACCTCCCAGCAGGAACTGCGCGAAATTGAAAAGCGCATCCTAAGCCTGTTGAAGGAGGCCCAGGCAACGTTTGCGGGCAACGGCGGCAACAACACCGAATTGCAAAAATTGCGCACCGAGATTGCCACACTCAACCAGCGCATAGATGGCGCGCGCACCGACACCGCTTCCGAGCGTGATGTTCATGCCTTGCGGGTGGCTGTCGAACAGCTTTCAACGCGTGTGGCCCAAGGCCCGGACATGCGCCCGATCGCCGACATGGATAAGCGGCTTGCCGATATCACGCAGCGTTTGGAACAAAACCAGCTCTCCTCCCGCAATGATCCGAAACTTGGTGAACTTGAGCGCCGCATGGCAGAGCTCGATCACCGCCTGAATGATGCAATCAAGCTGCAAGACGATGGTGGCGCCCAAATTGCCTTGCAGGAAAAAATTTCCGAGGTGGCTGACCGCGTCGGCCGCACCGAACATCAACTGGGCCACCTTGAAACAATAGAGCGCGCCATCAATCAATTGTTTGAAAGCATCGAACAAAGTCGCACCTGGGCCAAGGACGTAGCCGAAGATGCAGCCAATCGCATGGCTGATCGTTTGATGAACTCACCCCTGACGGCCACGCAGCCGCAAGGTGCATCGCCAGAGTTGAAGGCTCTTGAAGAGGGTCTTCGTGCCGTGCGCGAAAGTGCAATTGGCGCTGACAAGCGCAACCAGGAAACGCTTCTGGCAGTCCACGACACCCTTGAGCAAATTGTATCGAAGCTCGCCGAATTGGAAACTGCAGCAGTTGGCCAACAGGTAGCGGCAGCGGCACAAAACTCCCAATCCTTTGCAACACCAAACCTTGGGCAATCCGGTTTTTGGAATGCTGAAACGCCAGCAGCTACGCCTGCAGCTGAATTTCCAACCTTCAGTTCGCCTGTTTTTGAAACACCAGAACCCGACATTTCAGCGCATGTTGAAGGGCTTTTCAAAGATGCTGAAGCCGCAGGTGCGCCCAATCCACTAAGTGATTGGCTGCCAAAATCACAATTTCCAGCTGCTGTTGAGCAGGTTGACGAAACTCCCGAAAGTAATGAACCTCCCGCCGATGATTTCATTGCAGCAGCGCGACGCGCCGCACAGGCAGCTTCCGGTAAAAGCCTTCTTGGCAGTATCACGCCAGGCATTGCAAATCCCGGCAAGAAGGGTAGCAAGGGATTCAAATTGCCCTTTATGAAGGGCAAAGCCAAGGTTGAAAGCCCGGCACCCAACGCCGAAAAACTGCCACCACAAATAAAGCCCGCTGCAAAAACCAGCAGCAACAAGCGCATGACACTCCTGTTGGCTGGGCTCGTACTGCTTGCAGGCGTTGCGGCCTTCACCGCCAATATTATGGGTAAGCCCGTCAAGACAGGTTTTCTTTTTGCCCCCCCGATGATGGAAAACAAGGCAGTGCCTGCAGCACCGCCTGCCCAAAACAAAACGGTCACACCTGCCGCCGCCGTGCCGCAAAATCAAGGCAGTGTTGATGCCGTTGATGGAATTTTGACGGGCTCGTTGCCTGGTCAGAAGACCGACGCGACACTGGCATCAATTGTCGCCGAGCCTGGTTCGGTCGCCAATGAACCAGAGGCCCCACCGGCAGAACTTGGAACGGAAGCCTTGCTGCGTGCCGCCGAACATGGCGATGCCGCGGCACAGTTCATCATTGCAACACGCTATCTTGATGGCGACGGAACGTTGCAAGACGTAACCCGCGCCGCCCACTGGTATCAAAAGGCAGCGGTTGCCGGCCTGGCACCGGCTCAATACCGCCTTGCGACACTTTTCGAACGTGGCCGGGGCGTCCCCAAAGATGCCTCGGCTGCTTTGGTCTGGTATCAGCGTGCCGCCGAGCAGGGCAATGTAAAAGCCATGCATAATGCGGCGGTGATTGCGGCAGGCACGGAAGCCGGAAAAACCGATTATGATCTGGCCTTCAAGTGGTTCCTGGCGGCCAGTCAAAATGGCCTGAAAGACAGTCAATTCAACCTGGCAGTTTTATATGAGCGCGGACTTGGAACCAAGGTGAACGCAGCCGAGGCGCTGTTCTGGTACACCATTGCCGCCGGCCAGAATGATGCGGATGCCCAAAAGCGCGTAACTGTTCTGTCGCAAAGCCTGGCACCTTCCATAGTGGATGCGGTGCATTCCAAGGCGCAGTCATGGATGCCATTGCAGGCTCCAACAAATGCCAATGTCGTCACCATCCAGGATCCTGCGTGGCAACCAAGCCCGCCGCCAGCACCAAGCCAAACAACACCGGATAAAACTGTTTCAACCGATGATCCAATCGGCAAGGCCCAGCAACTTCTGACCAGGCTGGGTTTCAATATTGGTGAGCCGGATGGCAAGATGGGTGCGCGAACAACCAATGCAATCCGCCTGTTCCAGCT
>JANMPF010000159.1:0-4110 GCA_031369725.1 Rhodobiaceae bacterium
GTATACACCAACGACCTTGAGCCATTCCTTCGCTTAAAGCTCCACATTCTCAATCTTGGACACACGTTTTTGGCGGAGATTTGGCAAAAACAGCAGCGGCGACCCGATGAAACCGTTCGTGAAATTCTGGCGGATGGTGAAATTAACCGCAGTTTGATGAGCCTCTATAATGACGAGGTCATTCCCGGCTTTTCAGCACGTGGCATGGAGGCAGCAGCCAGCGCCTATGTTTTCACTACCCTTGAGCGCTTTGGGAATCCCTTTCTAAATCATCGCCTGAGCGACATTGCGCAGAACCATGCAATCAAAATTGAACGGCGAATTGTTGATTTTATTGCTTGGGCAAGAGACAATAATGCATCACTGCAATTTCCCCGCCTTGAGATTTTGGCAAAAAGCATTTGATGCTGCGGCCCAACGGGGGAATGATATTCATTGTGAGAGGCGCATTCCACCTTCATCAAACAAATGGACATGTTGTTCGTCAACGCTGATGTTGGCGGTATGGCCAATTTCCACGCCGGGGTCGCCACGAACTTCAGCAATTATGGTTTGGCCCGACGCCAGGCGCATATGGGCAAAACCCGTTTCCCCCAGGCGTTCGATAATATCGACCGTGCCCTTGAATTTCAGTGCTCTACGGCCATCAAGCGCTGTATGTTCGGGCCTGCACCCAAGTGTGATAATGTCACCGGGCTTGGCAATTGGCGGAAGTTTCAACTTCAGTTCCTGGCCATCGGCAAGTGTCAATACGCCGTGCTTCTTGACTGTTGCGCTGAGGAAATTCATCGCTGGTGAACCAATGAAGCCAGCGACAAACAGGTTGGCTGGTTTGTAATAAAGCTCCAGTGGTTTGCCCGTTTGCTCGATGCGGCCTTTGTTCATCACCACAATTTTGTCAGCAAGTGTCATGGCTTCCACTTGATCGTGCGTGACATAGACAATCGTCGCGTTGAGCATCTTGTGCAGCTTGGCAATTTCGACTCGTGTGTTGATGCGCAATGCTGCATCCAGGTTGGATAGTGGTTCATCGAAAAGGAACACTTGCGGTTTGCGCACTATGGCCCGGCCAATGGCCACCCGTTGGCGCTGACCACCGGAAAGTTCGCGTGGACGCCGCTTTAGCAATGCTTCGAGTTGCAGAATGCGCGCGGCCTCGCCGACCCGGGCATCGATTTCAGCTCTGGGTGTTTTGGCAAACTTCAGGCCAAATGCCATGTTGCTGTAAACATCCATGTGCGGATAAAGCGCGTAGGACTGAAAAACCATGGCGATTTCGCGCTGGGCAGGCGGCAGGTCATTCACGGTTTTGCCGCCTATGGTCATGCTGCCGGAACTTACGGGTTCAAGCCCTGCAATTGAGCGCAATAAAGTGGACTTGCCACAGCCTGACGGCCCAACCAGAACCACAAAGCTTCCATCATCCACGGTGAGGTCAATATCTTTCAAGACTTCCACTGGACCATAGGACTTGCATAACTTATCGATTTTTACTTCTGACATGGTGGGCTCATTTCACGGCACCCGAGGTTAAACCCCGGATGAGCTGGCGGGAGAAAATAACGTAAAGGATGAGAACTGGAATGATTGCGGTTGAAAGCGCCGATAACACGGCATTCCAGTCGGTGATATATTGGCCAAGGAACTGCTGGATGCCAAGCGTTATGGTTTGCTTGCCGCCGGTGGGCGCAAGCAGCAATGGAAACCACAAGTCATTCCAGACGGGGATCATGGTGAAAACCGCAACCGTTGCCATGGCAGGCCGGATCAACGGCAGCACGATAAAGAAGAAAATATTATACTCGCTCAAGCCATCGCAACGTGCGGCCTCGCGGAGGTCCTTTGGAATCTGCGCTATGAATTCTGACAATATGAATATGGAAAGCGGGAGGTTCTGGGCGGTGTAGACGAGGATGAGGGCCGTGAGTGTGTTGATAAGGTTCATCTGCACAATGAGCTGGATGATGGCAACAGAACCCAAACGGATGGGAACCATGATGCCGATGGCAAGAAACAAGGTGAGCATGGTGTTCCAGCGGAACTTGTATTCCGTCAGTGCCCAGGCGGCCATTGCACCAAACAGCAAGGTGAAGAAAATTGTTCCGCCGGTGACGGTGATCGAATTGATGTAGTAGCTCACAATTGAGCTGTCGCCAAAAACCTTGTCATAGCCAATGAGTGAAAAAGTGGAAGGCGTGGGCAATGCCAGTGGCGAGCCAAAAATGGCTTTGCGCGCTTTGAACGAGTTCATCACCACTAGCACAATGGGAAACAATGCCAAAGCCGTGTAGAGAATGAGAATTCCGTGAACCGCAATGGCGCTGGCTGGTTTTCGCATGATGCGCCTCAGAAGGAATAGCGCTGCATGCGGCGCTGAATGAGGAAAAGATAACTCATCACGCCGATGAGGATGATGATGAACATCATGGTGGCAATCGTTGAGCCCATCGAAAGATCGCCAAGCTGCAACTGGTTTCCAAAGAAGGTGCGATAGAACAATGTGCCCATGATATCGGCAGAGAAATTGGGACCGGCGAGCGCTCCTTTCATTGCGTAAATCAGATCGAAAGCATTGAAGTTGTTAACGAAAGTGAGAATGGAAACCAGCCCGATAGTTGGCAAAATGAGGGGCAGCTTCACCCACAGGAAAGCCTGGAATTGATTGAGCCCGTCAACTGTGGCTGCATCGATGAGTTCTTCGGGAATAGCCAGGAGTGCTGTGTAAATCAGGATCATGGGAATGCCAACAAATTGCCACACCGAGATAAGCGAGACTGTGATGAGGGCCGTATTTTCCTGCCCGAGCCATGGGGCGAAGAGAAATCCCACGCCAAGGGTTTGGAGAAAGGTTTTGGCGATGCCCCATAGCGGTGAAAGAATGAGCTGCCAGCTGAAACCGATGATCACGACTGAAAGCATGGTGGGCATGAAGATCAGCGTGCGATAGGCGGCACGCAGGCGCAAACGCGGCAGGCTCAGCATCGCGGCAAGCGCCAGGCCAATGGGGTTCTGTACACCCATGTGAATAAGGAAGAAGTAGCAATTATTTCGAAAGGCATTCCAGAACGGCACCGACCATGTAGTGTCGGCAACAAGGGTATGGAAATTGCCAATGCCGTTGAACACGTAACCGCCGTCGGGAAGGCGCAAGTAGAATGAATTGAAGATCGTGGCGACCAGCGGATAGATTGAGAATGCCGTGTAGATAATAACTGCCGGGGCCAGAAAAAACGCGAGCATGCCAAAATACGAGCCGCGCGCCATGCCGACAATGCCGCTGCTAACTCCTGTTGCCGGTTCTGCCATGTTCCCCACCCCATGAAAAAGGGCCGCTGAAAACTCCAACGGCCCCTGCTTGTTTAAGTTACTTTTGGTGTGGTGCGTACCACTTTTTCAAACCGTCTTCGAGTTGGGCAGAAGCTGCTTCCGGTGTCATGGTGCCATTGAGCACTTGCGCCGAAACGTTCCACATTTCGTTTTCCAGGTTTGGCGTTCCCCGCGACAGGATCTGATAGGAATTGCGGATGGTGGATTTGCATTCGCTGCGCCAGCCCACAAAAGTTTGTGCCACATCGTCCGAAATGGTCACCTTGGCACTCGACAGCGGGAAGAAACCTGGCAAGGCATTTGCGAAGATGTTGGCAAACTCGTCAGACCCGATCCAATCAAGAAACACCTTCGCATCAGCAGCGTTGGGAGTTTTGGCGTTCATGCCAATGCCGATATCGGTGTGATCGGAGATGTAGCAATCGCTGCCGGCCGGCGGCGGGGCCTTGAAGGCGCCCATGTTGAGGTTCTGTCCTCGGAAGGTCAAGATGTCCCAGGAGCCTGCCGCATAGATGGCACCCTTGCCGAGGCCAAATAGGTTCTGGCTGTCGCGATAGGTCTGGGCCTTGTAGGCTTCACCCATAAAGGGCGCCCACTTGGCCAATGCCGCGAAGGTGTCGGCATAGGCCTTGTCGGTGAGCTTGGCCGTGCCGTCGATCAGGGCCTTGCGGCCTTCCTCGCCCTTCCAGTAGTTGGGGCCGATGTTCTGGAAGCCCATGGTGGCGGCTTCCCACAGTTCGTTGGTGCCGAGTACCAGCGGCGTATAGGTGATGTTGGCCTTGA
>JANMPF010000209.1:0-1894 GCA_031369725.1 Rhodobiaceae bacterium
GAAACTCGAAGGCGAAGCGAAGCATTGGGACATCGTTGGCGATAGCGGCAACGTTAAGACACGCGCCTTTTGCCCGACCTGCGGGTCACCGGTGTACATGACGTTTGCGGCCATGCCGGACCTGTTCACCGTTCACGCGGGGAGCCTTGACGAGCCCGGCCGATACAAGCCGCAGGCGGTGACGTACAGTGCGCGCGGTTACGCCTGGGACCACCTTGATCCAGCTCTGCCAAAATTCGTCAAGATGCCAGCGGGGTGAAATCGTTCCGCAGTTCTGAGATCAAGACCCGTTGCCGCTGCGACTGCTCCCTCTGTCTCCGCAGGGAGCGGTATTGTCTTCGGCCTACATTCGGGCCAACCCGTTTCCCCTTTTTCGGCACGCGATAAATAAATTGAACCAAACGGTTGACAATTAATCCAGAATGATTATATTGAACCACATGGTTGAACATTCAGCACATCTTGACGCGGTTTTTCATGCCCTTTCCGATCCGACGCGGCGGGCCATGCTTGGCCATCTGGCGGAACGGGAATGCACGATTGGGGAATTGGCGACTCCGTTCAGCATGAGCTTCGCCGGTGCATCGAAACACGTGCGGGTGCTGGAGCGCGCAGGACTTCTGAAACGCGATGTCCGGGGCCGTATCCACCAGTGCCGCCTGCAGGCAGAGCGGCTCGCGGAGGCTCAAGCGTGGATGAGGCGCTACGAACACTTCTGGAACGAAAAACTCGACACGTTGGAATCCCTCCTGCGTGAAGAGGACAAATCGAAAGCAAAAAAAGTGGAGGAGTAGAACGATGAACACAGCCATAAAACCCAATGCACGAACAGCCACCAAATTCACGGCCCCGGATGCCTATGGCGTACTGACCGAACCCACCACGTTGAAGATCCAGCGGCTTCTGCCCGGCCCCATCGAGCGCATCTGGTCCTATCTCGTGGAGAGCGAGCTGCGCCGCAAGTGGCTGGCAGCGGGCCAGATGGAAAAGAAGGTCGGTGCGCCCTTCACATTGGTGTGGCGCAACGACGAACTGAACAATCCACCCAGCCAGCGGCCGGAAGGCTTTCCCGAAGAGCACAGCCTGGAGAGCCGCATCACCGAGCTCGATCCGCCGCGCAAGCTCGCCATCGCCTGGGGAAGCAGCGGCGGCGTCTCCTTCGAACTGGAGCCCAAGGGCGACGAAGTGCTGCTCACCGTGATCCATCGCCGCCTGCCCGACCGCGCAACCCTGCTGATGGTCAGCGCCGGCTGGCACATGCACCTCGATATCCTGGTCGCCCGCGCGACGGGCAAGGAGCCGGCGCCATTCTGGGACGGCTGGAGCCACCTGCAGAAGGAATATGATCAGCGGTTGCCAGCCTGACAGAACTCACCTCAAACCACGAAACAGGAGATAACCATGAGTAATCAGAGCTACACCATTGCCTTTACGGTAGACCAAACTCCAGAAGAAGCCTTCGCTGCCATCAATAATGTTCGTGGATGGTGGTCAGAAGAAATCGAAGGCCGTACCGACAAGCTCGGTGCGGAGTTCAAGTATCACTTTCGGGATATCCATCGTTGCACACTGAGGATAACAGAATCAGTTCCCGGCAAAAAAGTCGTTTGGCGTGTCTCGGACAATTTCTTTAATTTTACCAAAGACAAGACCGAGTGGAAAGGCACGGACATTATTTTTGATGTCTCCAAGAAGGGCAATAAAACCGAAGTGCGCTTCACTCACCAAGGCCTGGTCCCCGAATATGAGTGTTACGACGCCTGTTCAAACGGATGGAGCACTTATATCAACGGCAGTTTGCGGGACTTGCTTGCGACAGGAAAAGGACAGCCCAACGTCGGGCAACCCATGAACGCTACTGAGCGGGCGCTTGTTCTTTAAGTAATTCTCGCAG
>JANMPF010000219.1:0-12662 GCA_031369725.1 Rhodobiaceae bacterium
GCTGGGTCCATTTGCCGGTGCCATGCTGACCAGACCTATGATCGTCAGCGCGTTCCCGGCAGGCGCGTCCACCACCGTCCAGCCCGCCTTGCGCAAGGTCAGGCGCATTGCCCTGGTGAGTTCGTCGTTACCCATGGCCGAAGCACCCTTGACCGCCACCACAGCCACCGCCTTGATTTCCACACCCGGGGGTTTCTGCTTTGCCGGCAACGTTGCGGGCACCTCAGCTCGGCGAATTTCGGCTGGTGCCGCGCCCGGCCCGTTCAAGGTTTCAAGATCAATGTCATTGGCAGCACCGGGGCCAGCTGCCACCATTGCTTCCCATGGCGGAGCCGTAATCGAAGAAATTGCACTGCCATTTTGGTCCTTGCCAAAAGGCTGACCGAGGCTGCCACAGGCCGTGAGCAGGACAAGCAGCATGAACGGCGGCAATTTTCTCATCGTACAATCATGCTGAGAGGGAATTTGGAAACCGGCTCAGGTCGCTTGGCACCAATAATATAGGTGCGGCCCAAACAATAGGCGGCACCCGCCCCGGAATCCATCAGGATCATGTGGGCGAAAAACACCATGCCCGCTGCAAGCTCAACCTCATTGCCCGCATAGAACATGGGAAAATCCATCCAGCTTGGGGTGAACTTGGCACCCAGCGAATAGCCGCAGGCATTGAGCCGGTGCTTGTGCATGCCGTGGGCATCCATGACCCGGGCATGGGCGGCAAACACGTCACCTGCCGTTTTGCCCGGAACCATCATGGTTTCAACTTCGCCAAGCGCTGCGCGGCAGGCATCGTCCATGGCAATGTGGTGTTTGGAAGGCTTGCCAATGACCAGGGTGCTCATGAAGGCTGCATGGTAATGGCGGTAAACACCGGCAAATTCCAAGGTGAGTTGGTCGCGCCTGGACAGTTTGCGACGGCCCGACTTGTAACGGCAGAGCAGCGCGTCCCTGGCCGAGCCAATGATGAATTCATTGCCGGGATAATCACCGCCGCCAGTAAATATGGCGGAATGCTGGGCGGCAAGGATCTCACCCTCGTCGGCGCCAGGCCTGGTCCTTTTAATGCCGGCCTTTAGCGCCGCCTCACCCAGCGTACCGGCCTTGCGCACAAACTTGAGTTCGGCAGGCGATTTGACAAGGCGCAGGCGGTCAATGAGATTGGTGCATTCAACCAATTCACAAAAACCCTGCATGGCAGCCTCAACGGCCTTGCCGTTGAAATGGGTAAGACCATAAGAATTGGTTTCGATGCCAAGCCGCTCGCCCCGCACACCAAGGCTCTCCAGCATGTCACGAAGCTGGGTTGCAGGTTGCGCACCGGCCTGGTCAGTCCAAATGCGAATATCCTCGATGATGGAGGTATGCTGGGCCTGCCGCAAATCGGCTGAACGGGTGAGCAGTGCCAATGTGCCGTCGGCACCCAGGTACAGGCACTGGAAAAAGCAAAATCCGAATGTGTCATAACCCGTCAGGTAATACATGCTTTCCTGCTGGAACATGAGCAGGCCATCGAGACTGCTCTTGTGCATCAATGCCATGGCAGCCTTGATGCGCGACTGATATTCATGTGCTGAAAAATGTAAGGCCATGATGTTTCCTAGCGTATGCTTATGGCGGCAATCTGCCGTCCATAAACTTTTTGCTGTGCGTGGATGGTGCGGCGGTAGCTAAAATACTCATCTTCACGGGTATAGGTGCAAAGTCCACTGTCAACCACCGTGCCAACGCCAAATGCCCTCATCCGTTCCGTCAAATACCTCGGCAGATCAAACATATAATGGCCTTCCTTCACGGATTGCGTGAAGTAATCCCGATTGCCAATACCAGCTTTTAAGAAGGCCAGGAAAAATTCCGGGCCTACCTCGTAAGCGGACTTTGAAATTGTCGGGCCAAGCACGGCCACCATGTTTGCCCGGGCTGCCCCAAGAGTTTCCATTTTTTCAACAGTTGCATCGGTGATGCCGCCAAGCGCACCCTTCCACCCCGCGTGGGCAGCGCCAATGACACCGGCACCGGCATCGGCAAGCAGCACCGGGCCGCAATCGGCGGTGAGCGTTCCAAGGATAATGCCGGGTGTTGTGGTCACCATGCCGTCCACCATCGGCCTGTCTTCGTGGATCCAGGCTTTCGTGACAACCACCACATCAGGGCTGTGAACCTGATGGGCGGTAACCAGTTGGGCAGCACTGCCTCCCATGGCTTCTGCCACCACCCCGCGATTGCGAACCACGGTTGCCCGCTCATCACCCGAACCAAGCCCCACATTGAGCGAGGCATACATCCCCGTGGAGTATCCGCCCTGCCGGCCAAAAAATCCATGTTCAATGTTGAATGCTTTGAGTTCTTCGAATTGTTTCATGATCTTCCAAACGGGTAAGGCGTTGCAAGCCCTGGTGACGTTCCTACCATAACTTTGAACAGCTGACCCATCTCACTGCCACCTATCAGCCTTGCAACGGCACGCGTCATGATCTCGGCCGTTTCCGCATCGGCTTTCGCTGCCAGCATGGCAACGCGGGGTTCAATTCCCATGGCAAGCAGGAAGTCGCACTGGGTGATGGCAGAATAGGTTCTGGCCCCACCTTGCGCCAACGCCTTGCCCAGGGCCTCGAAATCCACGTGGGAAGTGATGTCACTTTCACCCGGCATGTCGGTTATTGCCACGTATTTGTGGGCGCGTAGGGCCTGCAGCGTATCGCCGGGGCCGGTTTGCAAATGGCCGTAATCAATGATCAGGGCAGCACCCGGGTCCTTCGAAAGGCGGCTACCTACCTCTTCGGCCAGAGCTGACCGCTGCGGCGCAAACTCGATCACATCACCATTCATGCCCTGGGCTGCATCAAGTGCTGCCGGCATGAACCCCAGCCCGCCGGCACCCACGCAGCGCTCAAACCATTTGCGGTCACGCTTTTCAAATTGCCGGATGGGAATGGCATCAAAAAACTCATTTGCCACTAAAAGCATCGGGCCATCGCCAAGCGTTGCCAGCGTGTCATGCCAGGTAACCTCGCTGCCGAGCTTCTCGGCTTGCAGCTTGCGAAGTGTAGGGCTCATTTCCACCAGATGGATTTTTGCCGCATCGCAAAACCCCGGCATGGCTTTGCAAGCCCTGAGGATGTCAACCATGAGGGTTCCCCTGCCCGGCCCCAGTTCCACCAGATTAAACCGAGGGGGCTTGCCCATGGCAACCCAGGCCGTGGCACACCACACCCCCACCAACTCACCAAAAACCTGCGAGATTTCAGGGGCGGTCACAAAGTCACCCTGCTCGCCGAAGGGGTCCCTTGTCATGTAATAGCCGTACGTTGGATGGCCAAGGCAGAGGCCCATATAGCGATCAAGCGGCATTGGGCCTTCCGCAGCAATGATCTCGTCAATTATTTTTTTAAGCGGTGTCACCTCGGTGTTCTCGACCGCAACAGCAGCCACACACCGATGGCTATGAGTGGCAGTGACAGGATCATGCCCATGGTGATGAAACCGCCAAAGAAGCCAAGCTGCGCGTCAGGTTCACGCACAAACTCCACCATGATGCGCGAGCCGGCATAGGTAACCGCGTAAATCCCGGCAGCGCGGCCAGGCTTGGTCAAAATCTTGAAGCGGAAAACCGCAATGTTGATCAGGACAAATAAAAATACCCCTTCGAGCGCAAATTCATAGAGCTGGCTGGGATGGCGGGGAGCCGCCCCACCATGGGGAAATACAAAGGCCCATGGAACATCGGTCACCCGGCCGTAGAGTTCGCCATTCACAAAATTAGCCAGCCGTCCAAGGCCAAGCCCCACCGGTGTTGCCGCAGCACCGAGGTCGAGCAAACGGTCCAGCCCGATGTCATGCCGCTTGCCGAAGAGATAAGACGCCAGGATCACGCCAAAAAAACCGCCATGGAACGACATGCCGCCTTCCCACGTGCGGAAAATGCTCAACGGATCGCTAAGCGTTTGCGCCGTTCCGTAAAAAATCACGTAGCCCAGCCTGCCCCCAAGCACCACGCCGAGCATGGCCCACAAGAACAGATCATCAATCTGCTGCGGCGTGGCAGATGGGGTGGTTCCCGCCCAAAGCCCGGGCGTCGATACCAGCCGTTTCATGTACCACATGCCAAAGATCAGGCCGACGATATAGGCCATCGCATACCAGCGCACTGCAAAGGGGCCGACAGAAAACATTACAGGATCGATATGGGGGAAGGTTAGCGTGGCAAGGCTGATCATGGTGGCAGACAGTGTCGTGACCACGAGATTCCGTCAAGAGCCCCATAAAGGCGAAACCGGCCGCGAGGGCAGCGCGGCCGGTTTCTTTTACTGATGGTCCGGCATGAGGGGGGGGAACCGGGGACCTCAGCTATTCCTGGTTGGCCTAATAGCAGGACCAAACCTTCTTGTGCCTGATGATGAAACGGGTATGCGAATAATTCCACCTCTTCACTTTGATCCACCGCCAGCCGCAATCGCCACCATAGTAATCGCCACCATAGTAGCCGTCGCCGTAACCACCGCCATAATAGCCGCCGCCGTAGCCACCGCCATAACCAAAGCCGCCTAGGCCAAGACCAATGATAAGACCACTATGATGATGGTGGGCTTCTGCAGT
This sequence comes from Rhodobiaceae bacterium, assembly GCA_031369725.1. Lineage (GTDB taxonomy): Bacteria > Pseudomonadota > Alphaproteobacteria > Rhizobiales > Aestuariivirgaceae > Aestuariivirga. The sequence continues at coordinate 4,594 of JANMPF010000219.1, forward strand.
TCCAACCATTGCGGTTCCGAGGGCAGCGGTTGCAGCAAGTGCAATGAGGGTTTTGCGTAACATGATTACATTCCTTCTCGTTTTAAATGCGTGCGTGGAGAATATCTCCGACCATGTCACCTTTTTAATGGCGTTGTTTTGAACCTAGTCTGAACCCGCCGTTAATCTGCCATTCATATTCGCCAGAGAATGCCCCATCTAGGCCTTGAATATTACCTTGCAAGATCATAGCTATGGTTAACCAACCGGAGTTCTGCCCATGACTACCACCTCTTCACGGTTTTTTGATGAACTTGCCAAGCTGATGACCAACGCCACGGGTGCCGCCCAAGGTATGCGCAAGGAGGTGGATTCGCTGGTCCAGGCGCAAGTGGAACGGGTCCTCAATAATTTGGAACTGGTCAAGCGCGAAGAACTCGATGTGGTGAAGGACATGGCACTGAAAGCGCGCGAAGAAAATGAAGTGCTCGCCAGGCGGCTGTCCGAGCTTGAGGCCAAGTTCTCCGCCCCCAATTAATATCTGTGTGGACGAATCATCCAGGAGCCCTTCAGGCGCTTGTGGCGACTCAAACGCTTGGGCATTTTCTCGCAACGCCTGATTTGATTCGTCAGGGCAACGAGGATTTAGCCGATGAGCGTGTTACACGCTTTCACACCCGAGCCTTACAACCCACTTGATGTGGTGGAGCGGCTGGCAGAACGCTGCGACTGGTCATTGGATCGCACCAATGACAGCGAGGTGAGTTTTGTTGTATCTGGCTGCTGGAGCGATGTTTATGTATCGCTGAACTGGCGCGACGATTTGGAAGCCCTTCTCGTTGCTTGCACCTATGACGCAAAAGTTCCCACGGCGCGAAAACCCGAGGTGCTTCGCTTGTTTTCCCTGGTAAATGGCCAGCTTTTCCACGGCCACTTCGATATGTGGGAAGCCGACGGCAGCATCATATACCGCAACACGCTCGTATTGGCAGGGGGCGCTGTCGCCAACGACAGGCAATGCGAAACCCTCATCCGGCTTGGCCTTGAATATTGGGAGCGTTATTTCCCTGCCATGCAATATGTCTGCTGGGCTGGCAAAACCGCTGAGGATGCGCTGCAATGCAGCATGTTTGAAACCGCAGGTGAAGCATGAGTATTTCACTAAAGGGAACCCTTGTTTTGGTGGGGGCCGGCAAAATGGGCGGTGCCATGCTGGAAGGTTGGCTGGCAACCGGTGCGGACGCCGAAAAGCTAGTCGTAATAGACCCCTTTGCGTCCGTCGGCATGAAGGCCCTGCTTGCCAAGCACAGCGTGTCGCTTAATCCGGCTGTGGCAGGCATCACCAATGCAGAAGTTGTACTGGTTGCGGTGAAACCTCAAATGATGGACGAGGTTTTGCCAACCATTGTCAGTCTCGGAGCTTCAAAGCCGTTGATCCTGTCGGTGGCCGCCGGCTCGACAATTGCCACTTTCGAGCGGTTTTTCGGCAAGCATGCTGCCGTCATTCGCACTATTCCCAATACGCCAGCTGCCATTGGCCGCGGCATCACCGCCATGTGTGCAAATTCCAATGTTTCGGCAAAACAATTGCAATTGGCCACCGATTTGCTGAAGGCCATCGGCGAGGTGGTGACCGTTGACCGGGAAGAGCTGATCGACTGTGTGACGGCGGTTTCAGGTTCTGGTCCTGCCTATGTTTTCTATATGACCGAATGCCTGGCGAGGGCCGCGGAGAAAATTGGCATTCCCCCTGCCCTTGCCATGCAGCTGGCTCGTGCCACCGTGGCAGGCTCGGGTGAATTGATGCGTGTAACGGGAACTGAAGCGGCAACCCTTCGCCAAGACGTGACATCGCCCAACGGCACGACTTATGCAGCGTTGCAAGTTCTCATGGCTGATGATGGCATGGGTCCATTGTTTGAAAGGGCGGTAAAGGCTGCCGCAGTCCGATCAAAAGAATTGGCGAGTTGATGGCTCAAATTACCTTCGACGAGTTTCTGAAGACCGATATTCGCATTGGCACGATCACCGCAGCTGAACCATTTCCGCAAGCCCGCAAACCCGCGTTCAAACTAACGATAGATTTTGGTGCCGAAATAGGCGTCAAAAGATCCTCAGCCCAGATCACCAAATATTATAAACCCGAGACTTTGGTGGGACGCCAGGTTGCCGCCGTTGTGAATTTTCCGCCACGGCAAATTGGGCCCTTCATGTCTGAAGTTTTGACCCTCGGTTTTCCAGACGCCGATGGTGACGTGGTATTGGTGGCTGTTGAGCGCGCAGTGCCAAATGGCGGGCGGCTGTTTTAAGGCAATATGCCAGGCGGCATGAAAGCTCCGGCATAACGCTAGACAGGAATTTGCACGGTTGCCCGCAAGCCTCCCTGCGGGCTCTCGTCGAGCGTGATTTCGCCGCCATGCGCATGGGCGATGTCCAGCGCAATGGCAAGGCCCAAACCGGTTCCGGTTTCATCCAGATTGCGCGCATGATCCAGTCGCACAAACGGCCGGAATGCGTCTTCACGGTTTTCAGGCGCAATTCCCGGTCCGTCATCATCCACCAGAACAGTTAGCACCCGACCGGCAACATGGGCCCCTACGCTGACATTTTTCGCATAGCGGATGGCATTGCCCAAAAGATTTGAAACCAGGCGGCGGAATGCATTGGGTTTCAAATTCACGTCAATATCCTGTGCATCAAGTGTGACCACCGATTTTCCGCGCGCCACCGCAGAAGAAATTGAAGTGACCAATTGCATGAGATTAACTGTCTCGGCTTTCTCACCGCCATCACCGCGTACAAAGGCCATATAGGCCTCCAGCATGCGTTGCATTTCCTCAACGTCTTCCTTCAGCGGCCGCACCTTCGGACCATCCCCCAAAAACGCGATTTCCAGCTTGAAGCGGGTGAGAATGGTGCGAAGATCGTGCGAAACGCCCGCCAACATGGCGGTGCGCTGCTCGACATGGCGGGTAATGCGCTGCTGCATGTCCTGAAAGGCAAGCCCGGCTTCGCGCACTTCGGCAGCACCCCGCGGCCGGAAATGCGATACATCCCTGCCCATGCCAAATCGCTTTGCTGCCTTTGACAATTCGACGATGGGGTTGATCTGGTTCCGCAGGAAGATTGCCGCAATTGAAAACAGCATGACGGAAGAAGCCAGCATCCACAGCAGCAGGCCAAAGGTATTTGAGGCATAGGCACGTTCCTCATCGGTGAGAATGCGGAAAATGAGACCCTTCTCGACTTCAACCCGAATATCCACTTGACCATTCTGGGCGGTACTATCAATCCAGAAAGGCCGCCCTGTTTCCCGCTCGAGGTATTTCGTCATCTTGCTGTCAACAAGTGAATAGAGTGTGCGGCTGATCGGGGCAGGCAAAGTCGCACCGCGTTCGATTTCCAGCCCGAGATGCAGGCGCTTGGTGGCATCGAGCTCAATCTGCCGGATGGCCGCGTCCGACTTGTCGGAACGGTCATACTGGATGGTGAGCAGGCCAATTTCGCTGGCCAGCGAACGACCGAGAGCCTTGGTGACGTTGTCCCAATGCCGGTCAAGAATAAACCCCGCCATGATGGTTTGCAGGAGGACAATTGGCGTGACCATGATGAGCAGTGAACGCGACAGAAGACCCGTCGGGGCATAACGCTCAAGAAAGCGGTTGAAACGGGAATACAGCGTACTCATGCACTCATTTCCTTGTCGACAAACAGCGCATAGCCGGCCCCCCGCACGGTTTGCAAATAGATCGGATTGGTTGGATCGCTTTCAATTTTCTGGCGCAAGCGGTTGATTTGCACATCGACACTTCGCGCACTGTCTTCGGAACCCGGCTGCGAAAGTTCAAGCCGACTGAGCGGCGCACCAGATTTGTTGGCAAGCTGCCGCAGCAATTCCTTTTCACCCGATGTGAGACGCACCAATTCACCGCTTCGGCGAAGCTCACCACGGGGTACATTAAATTGAAAATCGCCAAAGCAAATATCGGTTGTTGCAGGTTGTGCAACTGTGGCGCGGCGCAGGAGGTTTTTGATGCGCAGCAGCAGTTCGCGCGGCTCAAAGGGTTTTACCAGGTAATCATCGCTGCCCGTGACTAGTCCGGCAATGCGGTCATCCGTGTCGGCAAGTGCTGACAGCATGAGTATGGGAACATCAACGCCCTGTTTGCGCAGTGAGGTCGTAAATTGCATGCCTGTTTCGCCAGGCATCATGATGTCGAGCACCACCAGGTCAAACACCAGTCCACGCATGCGTTCACGCGCTTCAGCCGATGAGCTCGCCATGGAAACCATGAAACCATTTTCCATGAGGTAGGATTTGATCAGCTCCCGAATGCGGCGATCATCGTCAACCACCAGAATGTGATGGACCTCATTCACCGGATTTATCGCCTGGCTTGTCAATCCACGCCTGAACGCCTTCGCGGTTTTCAGGGCTGATCAAATGATAAAGAATTTTCCGCATGTGTGAGCTTTCATCTGGTGAAGCTTCCGCAACCGCACGGCGAATACGTGACATTTGAGGCGCCATCAACCGTTGGTGCAGGTCAGCACCGCTGGGCGTGAGATGCAGCAAGCGCTGGCGCCTGTCGGCTTCGCCCTCCAGCTGGTAGATGAAACCTTGATCGATAAGATCTTTGAGAACCCGGCTGAGGCTTTGCTTGGTGATACGCAAAATATCCAGGAGTTGGGCAACTGTCATGCCGGGATCACGTCCCACAAAGTGAACCACACGGTGATGGGCGCGGCCAAAATTAAGTTGTTCGAGAACCGCGTCCGGATCCGATACAAAGTCGCGGTAGGCAAAGAACAGGAGCTCGATCAAAGCCACAGTTTCGCTATCGCCTATTTTTTCATCAAAATTTATGTCAGCCATATTGACATATTAATCCAATTTTGTTACGTTGAACCCTCACTACACGCAATGTTATTGCGCAAATAGCTGATTTAGCTCGTTTGACAATGACTTATAAGCTGTTCTTTTAGAAAAATCGAATTGGGAGAATATCATGAGCATAATTCCATTTGACCAGCGCGACGGCGTAATCTGGTTCAACGGCGAAATTGTGCCCTGGAAAGAGGCCAAAGTGCATGTTCTCACCCATGGCCTCCACTATGGCTCATCCATCTTCGAAGGCGAACGCGCCTATGAAGGCCAGATATTCAAATCCCGCGAACACTCCATCCGCTTTCACAAATCCGCTGAGATCATGGATTTTGTGGTTCCCTATTCGTTGGATGAACTCGATGCGGCCAAGGCCAGAATCGTTCAACTTGGCGGCGGCGGTGAGCAATATGTGCGACCCGTTGCCTGGCGTGGCTCTGAGATGATGGCGGTTTCCGCCCAACACAACAAGATCCATGTGGCGATTGCGTCATGGGCCTGGCCATCAATGTTTGATCCCGAAACCAAGATGAAGGGCATCAGGCTCGACATCGCCGACTATCGCAGGCCCGATCCCAAATGCGCCCCCGTCCATGCCAAGGCCGCTGGCCTCTACATGATCTGCACCATCTCCAAGCACAAGGCTGAGAAGAAAGGTTATGCCGATGCCATGATGCTGGATTGGCAGGGCCGCGTGGCTGAATGCACCGGTGCCAACATTTTCTTCACCCGCGATGGCGCATTGCACACGCCAATCGCCGATTGCTTTCTCAATGGCCTCACCCGCCAAACAGTAATCGCTCTGGCGAGGCATCAAGGCATGGAAGTGATCGAAAGCCGCATCATGCCGGATGATTTGCCAACCTATAATGAATGCTTCATCGTGGGCTCTGCGGCAGAGGTGACTCCCGTTGCCGAAATTGGCCCCTATAAGTTCAAGCCCGGCAATATTTCGCGCAGCTTGATGGATGCCTACACCAACGCGGTGCGCATGCCAGCCAAGGCCGCATAGCACAAAGAAGACTGTTGCGAATACCCGGGGCCCACTCCACAATGGTCCTCTTTTTATTGCAACGGAGCCCTGGCCTTCATGGAAAGAAGCGGAATTATGTGTGGCGGTGCGTGGTGTGTGGACCACAACTTCACCATTGATCATTGGCCCGATGAAGAAACACTTGCCGAAATCATTTCCGAAAGACTGCATGGTGGCTGCCCCGGCCACAACATGTCCACCGCACTCAAGCGTTTGGGTGCACCGTTCCCGGTCGAGGCCATTGGGCTTTTGGGAGATGATGCCGACGGCCATTTCCTGACAGAAATTTGCGATGCCATCGGCATTGAGCGGTCAGCTCTCGAAATTCGCGGCACCGTAAAAACCGCGCGCACGCTGGCCATGACGGTAAAACCTACCGGCAAGCGTACATTCTTCTATTCAGGCGGAGCTCATGCAGCCCAGACTCCTGATGATTTTGACTTCACCCACACAAACGCCCGCATCGTGCATTTGGGTTTGCCGGGACTTCACCAAAAACTCGATGCGCCATGGAAAGAGGACATTTCAGGCTGGATCACGGTTTTGAAAAAAGCCCGCGCTGCCGGAATGAAGGCCAATATCGAGCTGGTATCCGTTGCCCCGGAAATCATTCGCGCCGCGGCTTTGCCAATGCTGCCGTGGCTTGAAACCTTGGTCATCAACGATTACGAGGCAGGTTCCCTCGTCAACATTGAAACCGTAAAAAATGGCGTGGCCGATGCCAGCGCCTGCCGCGCTGCTGCCGAACGCTTGATGGAAATTACCAAGCTGTCACTCGTGGCAATCCACTTCCCAAAGGGTGCCGTGGCAGCCACCCGCAATGGGGAAGTGGTTGAACAGCCTTCGGTGAATGTTCCCCAAAATGAAGTCATCGGCAGCAATGGTGCCGGCGATTGTTTTGCAGCAGGCATGTTGTTTGGTTATCATGAAGGATGGACCTTGCAACAATCGCTCAAACTGGCCCATGCAAGCTCAGCCTCAAGCCTGCTTTCTGCGACAACCACCGAATCCGTCCTGCCATGGCAGGAATGTTTGGCGCTGGCTGAAAGGTGGGGCTGGCGCACGTGACCGAATGTGACTTCCTGGTCGTAGGCGGTGGTTCTGCTGGCTGCATTGTTGCAAAGCGGCTGGCCGAAAGAACCTCCGGCCGCATCATACTGCTGGAAGCTGGAAAAACCGACGAGGGCGATGCCGCAGCAACCGATCTCGCCCGCCTTGACGAACAGACTGATGAACATGACTGGGGGTTTAAGGCTGCTACCCTGGCAGGTCAGCCACCGGAACTGAACTACGCCCGCGCCAAGGTCTTGGGCGGCTGCGCCAACCACAATGATTGCGCATTCCTGCGGCCACCGGACTCAGATTTTGCCGAATGGGAATCACTTGGTGCCAAGGGCTGGGGTGCTGCCGACATGGATCAATACTTCAAACGGGTGATGGATAACATCGTTGTCGAACCGGCCCCGCACCATCCCGCCAGTGCGGCTTTCGTGCGAGCCGGCAAAGAGCTTGGATTGCCGGAAATTGATTTTCAAAACGGGATTGCCCAGGGTGTGGGCTATTTCCCGCTCAATGCGCGCGGGCGCTTGCGGCAATCATCATCAATCACCTATTTGCACCCCACTTCCAAATTGCCAAAACATTTGCAAATCTGGACCCAGGTGCAGGCAGCAAAAATTCTCATCGAAAACGGCAAGGCCATTGGCGCTGAAACAACGCGGGGAACCATTCACGCAAAACGCGCGGTTGTTCTCACCTGCGGTGCCATTCAAACACCACAACTCATGATGCTCTCCGGCTTAGGCCCGGCACAACACTTGAAAGATCACGGAATTTCGGTGCTTGTCGATCTCCCGGACGTTGGCCGACATTTGCGCGACCATGTGGCAGCACCCGTCGTGTGGGAAACCCGTGCGCCAATAATACCGTGGAAAATTTGCCCGTTCGAGGCAACCATGATGCTAAAACTTGATGATGATGCACCCGCCCCCGATGTTCTGTTCCACTTCGGCCTCAGGGTGCGGGAGAAATATGGCGATGATCCCAGGCTTTGCGTGAATGGACCCGCAGTCAAGGCTTCACCCAACGTGACGCGCGCCCGCAGCCAAGGCAGCGTAGATTTGACAAACAGCAACTATCGCGCCGCACCGCGAATTGATCTCAACTACTTTT
>JANMPF010000234.1:0-2328 GCA_031369725.1 Rhodobiaceae bacterium
AGTCCGGCCTTGGCACCATAGCGCAGGCTATTGGCGATGATCACGGTAACCGTGGGCCCTGGCACAAACGCCAAAGCCGCCGCCGCAATGCAAAAAGTAAAATAGGTATCATAGGTCATGTGCGATGCTCCAGAAATTTCGTCAACTCTCCCCCTCAACCCCCTCATCTTCTTTCAGGCACTCGACTGAAACCACGTGCTCGTCATCGGCCGTATTGATGACAATAACGCCTTGCGTTGACCGTCCGGCCTTGCGAATGCCATCAACCGGGCAGCGAATGAGCTGGCCGCCATCGGTCACCACCATGATCTGGTCCGTCACCTCAACCGGGAATGAAGCCACCAAGGGTCCATTGCGGTCGTTCACCGCCATGGCCACAATGCCTTTGCCACCCCGGTTGGTGATGCGATATTCAAATGAGGACGTGCGCTTGCCATAGCCATTGCTGGAAACTGTCAATATCACCTGTTCTGCCGCCCCCATCGCCGCATAGCGCTCTTGGCTAAGCCCGGTGTCGGCCACCACTTCTTCATCGGACGCCTCAACATCTGCCTCTTCGCCAGCCACTGCCCGCGACATTTTAAGGAACGCCACGCGTTCTTCAGCCGTTGCATCCATATGGTGGATAACCGCCATGGAAATCACATGGTCACCATCCTCAAGGCGAATGCCGCGCACACCCGTGGAGTCACGCCCCTTGAATACGCGCACATCGCCAACACAAAAGCGAATGCATTGGCCCAGTGCGCTGGTAAGCAGCACGTCATCCTTGTCGGTGCATATTTCAACCCCGGCAATCATGTCACCGTCATCAAGCTTCATGGCAATCTTGCCGGAGCGGTTGATGTTTTCAAAGTCATCCAGCGCATTGCGGCGAACCCCCCCCGAATGGGTGGCAAACATGAGATGCAGGTTGGCGGCATCACCCGGATTTTCCGGCAGCGGCATGATCGTGGTAATCCGCTCGTCCTGTGCCAGCGGCAACAGATTGATCAAGGCCTTGCCGCGTGCCTGCGGGTTGCCAACCGGCAACCGCCACACCTTCATGCGGTAAACCATGCCAAGCGATGAGAAGAACAAAATCGGCGTATGCGTATTGGCCACAAACAGCTTGGTGACAAAGTCTTCTTCACGCATGGCAACCCCGGCCCTGCCCTTGCCACCGCGCCGTTGCGCCCGGTAAGCCGAAAGTGGTACGCGCTTCACATACCCCGCGTGCGAAACGGTCACCACCATATCCTCACGTGCGATCAGGTCTTCATCATCAACCTCGCCATCATTCTCTATGATTTCGGTACGCCGCGGTGTTGCAAAATCGGTTTTGATTTGTTTGAGCTCATCCTTGATGATGGTCATGACCCGAAGCCGCGAACGCAGGATATCAAGATACTCAGAAATTTCACCAGCAAGCTTTTGCAGCTCGGCGGTAATTTCATCCATGCCGAGTGCTGTAAGACGCTGCAGCCGCAAATCAAGAATGGCGCGTGCCTGCTCTTCGGAAAGCCGGTAATTATTGTCAGCCCCAAGCGAATGGCGGGGATCAGCGATCAGTGCAATCAACGGCCCTAAATCCTTGGCGGGCCACGCCCTGCCCATCAGGGCCTCGCGCGCTTCGCCCGCATCCTTCGAGCGGCGGATAAGCGCTATGACCTCATCAATATTGGCAACGGCGATGGCAAGACCCACCAGGATATGCGCCCGGTCACGCGCCTTGGTGAGCAGAAATTTTGTGCGCCGTGTCACCACGTCTTCACGGAAGGTAATGAAGGCCTGCAACAAATCCTTGAGATTGAGTTGCTCCGGCCGCCCGCCAGTGAGTGCTATGTTGTTGACGCTGAAGGTGCTCTGCAACTGCGAGAAGCGATACAGCTGGTTAAGCACCACATCGGCCACCGCATCGCGCTTGATCTCGATCACCACGCGCATGCCTTCGCGCGAGCTCTCGTCGCGAATGTCTGAAATGCCTTCAATCTTCTTGTCGCGCACCATTTCGGCAATGCGCTCAATCATCAGTGACTTGTTAACCTGATAGGGAATTTCAGTAACGATCAGCGCCTCGCGATCTTTGCGGATTTCCTCAACCTCAACCCGCCCGCGCAAAACCACCGAGCCACGCCCGGTGTGGAAGGCGGCCTTCACCCCGAGGCGGCCGAGAATAATTCCGCCCGTTGGAAAATCCGGTCCCGGCATGCGCTCAATCAGGTCATCAATGGATATGGCCGGGTTATCAATGGTGGCAATTGTGGCATCGATCACTTCGCCAAGATTATGGGGCGCCATGTTGGTGGCCATGCCCACCGCAATGCCGCCCGCACCATTCACCAGAAG